>JARRPE010000413.1:0-1354 GCA_037383205.1 Methyloceanibacter sp. | reverse complement strand
CCGCGACTTGTGCCTCATAGCTGTAGACCTTGAAGAAAACCCGGCAATCGATGTCGATCGACGAGGGGCCGAAGGAAGCGACGCCGACGTAGCAGTCCTCCGCACTTGCGCGCGGCTGCGCCAGAGCGGTCTGTTTGACCCTCGTCACAAAGTCGTCGATCGTCTCGCGGGGCGTATCATAGGTGACGGAAATTGGCACGTCGACACGGCGCCGATGGCGAACACCCCAGTTGATCAGTGGCTGATTCAAGAGTTGGGAGTTGGGGATCACCATCAAGGTGTCGTCAAGCCGCGTTAACCGGGTCGAACGCAGCCCCACGGAGTCGACGACGGCCAACTCGCTATGGGTTTCCAGAAGGTGACCGCGCTTGAATGGCCGGTCCGTCATGAGCAAAGCCCCGGCCAGCATGTTCGACACGGTCTCCCGCGCTGCGAAGGCGAGCGCGACACCTGTCTGCCGTGGCCATGACGGCGCAGAGGACAATACCGAGCTTGATGACTGCAGTGGTAAGAGATGCGACGATCTCGTCAGCATATCCTGGTGTCCGCGCCGCGCGCCGGACGAAATAGCCGCCCAGCTCATCTACGAACCGCCAGGCGAACCAGGCACCGAACACGATTCCGGCGACGGCCATACCCTGCCAGAGGACGTCCAAGCCGCGCGTCACTGCACCAAGCAAGCTTATTCCGGTCATCATCAGCAATGCGAGAACGCAAAGGCTCAGAGGGCGCGCCAGGGCTTTGGCGCGCGCTTGGACGGTCGATCCGCCACCGACAGGGGTAAACAGGCCGACGAGCCCCAGCGTCACCCAGTAAACAATCCAGGAGGCCAGTGCGGCACCTGCGATCCAAAGGGCCAGTGACAGCCACTGCCAGGCCTCCAGCGTCAGCCAGCGCTGAAGCAGTCCGGGGGCGTGCTCGCGTATCGTCTCTCGAATCCAGAAGTAGGAGGTGAGCGGCGGATTTGGCGCCAACCCGTCCGCGCGCGGGAGCGCCTCAATGTGGGAATAGAGCGACGGAGCCGCTTGCATGGTTGCCGCAGAAAAGAGCCAACGATCCCGACTGTCGTTGTCGCTGTCGCCCGGGACGCGCTCGATTACCACTTCTCCATGTGCGTGCCGGTAGTGCACGTAGGGGTTCGGCAGATCGGGGTCGTTCGGAATCTCCTGCCATAGGACGTAGTGCGTTCGATCGAGGATCCGCTTGAGATAGTCCGCAAGGAGTTGGCCTTCGAACACGCGCAGATTTCGCGGCATGAACGAAAGGTCGAGCGTCTCGAGCGCCATCTCGCGCCCGCCTTGCTCCCAGGTCTGCGTGCCCTCGACGAAGCGGCGCAGGGCGCCACGAGGAGAAT
>JARRPE010000412.1:0-1599 GCA_037383205.1 Methyloceanibacter sp. | reverse complement strand
CGCGCGCGCCTGTTTCGACTTTTTGCCGTTCCGGGCCGAATTGGACCTCAAGGGCTGGTCCGAAACGGATATTTTCGCCCATTGAGGCCTTCGAAAAATCGCATGAAATCCAAGGTCCTGGTCGCAATCTGATCAAAGTCATGCGGCTAGCTGGCGCAAGGATGGCGACCCGCCGAACCATGCGTGGAACCAGGTGCGCGTAAATTGGCGACTGTAATGGCATATGAGGCAAATCCGGCGAGCGCACGGTCGCGCCATCGCCTGCGGACGGCCGAAGAGCGTGCCCGTGCCCTGCGCAACGCCAAGCGCCACAGCATGGTGGTCCGGATCCTGCGGAAAGCGTTGCCGGTTATCGCCGTTCTGGTACTCGGCGCTTATTTCTACTCGACCCGGATGAACGTTCATGTTGGCGGCATTACCGCGAGCATCGACGGCCTCGAGGTGACAGACGGCGCGTTGCGGATGCTCAATCCGACCATGAAGGGGACCGACAAAAAGAACGGGGACTACGTCATTAAGGCCGACTATGCGGACCAGGACGTCACCAACCCCAACCTCGTCGAATTGAATGCGATCAAGGCCGACGTGACCAACAAGACCAATGGCAGCTGGTCACGGATGCGGGCTGTGCGGGGCAAGTTCGACTCGAAGAAAGAGCGGCTCATCCTCAAGGACAAGATCACCCTTGCCACGAGCGCCGGCCTGACGGGCGAGCTCTCCTACGCCACCATCGATATGAAAAATCAGATCCTGCGATCCCATAATCCGGTCAAGCTGGATATGCCTTCCGGGACCGTCAGGGCCAACGCCATGACGCTCTATTCCGACAAGAACGAAATCGTTTTCCGTGGGAATGTGGCGGTCCATCTGAATCCCAAGAAGAAAACAGCTGCGCCGACAGCTCAGCCGGCTGCTACTGTAGCGCCTGCGCCTGCCGTGGCGGGTGCCTTTATGTTCAGTCCGGCGGAAGCTGAGGAGGTCAAGAACGCCTTCAAGGGCCTATCCAAGAACTCGGACAAGCCCATCGACATTCTGGCCGATACGCTGACCGTGTACGACGAGAAGAAGCTCGCCGTCTTCAAGGGCAATGTGCGAGCCAGCCAAGGGTCCTCGACGCTGAGGGCCGCGCAGCTCGATGTGTACTATGTCGGCGGGGCCAACCAGTTCACCGGGCAGCAGCAGGAGACGGCGCAGGCGCAGCCCCCGGCCGCTTCGGACCCGAACGCCGACTCGCAGATCAAGAAGATCGAAGCCCGCGGTAACGTCTTGATCAACAGCGAGGACAACCAGACGACGACCAGCGATTACCTCATCTACGATGTGCCGGCCCAAAAGGTCACGGTGCGCGGCAATGTCGTGATCAACAGTGAGGAAGATCAGACGACGACCAGTGATTGGGCGATCTACGACGTGGCCGGACAGAAGGCCGTCGTCGGCGGCAACGTCGTGCTATCCCAAGGCCAGAACGTGCTAAAGGGAGACCTGCTCAATATCGACATGGCCACCGGCGAGAGCCGGTTTGAGAACACCGGCACGACACAAGACGGAAGCCGCCGGATCCGCGCCTTGCTCCTCCCGAAAGAAGAGAAGGACAAAGCC
>JARRPE010000411.1:0-1004 GCA_037383205.1 Methyloceanibacter sp. | reverse complement strand
AGCCCGAGCGAGGCCGTGTGCGGTCCCAGCGCATAGTCGGGCACGATTGCCTTTTTGACGAGATCGGGCCGCTGCGGCTGCACCCGTTCATCCACATGGTCACCAAAATAGCTGAACGGCCAACCGTAGAAACCGTTCTCTTGGACGGAAGTCATGTAGTCCGGCACGAGGTCGCTGCCGAGTTCGTCACGTTCGTTGACCGAGGTCCAGAGCTTGCCGCTCTCCGGCTGGAACGCAAGACCGACAGGATTGCGCAGCCCCGATGCGAAAAGGCGCGAAGACCCGCTTTCCAGATCGATCTCGTGGATCGCTGCGCGCCCGTCCTCCTTGTCGAAGCCCCGTTCGCCGACATTGCTGTTGGAGCCGACGGACGCGTAGAGCTTCGACCCGTCGGGGCTGGCGACAATGTTCTTCACCCAATGGATGTTGATGGGGCCGGCCGGGAGCTCCACGAGCGTTTCGCCGTTTCCGGAAATCTCGGTGTCGCCGCTTCGATAAGGAAAGCGGACGATGCCGTCCGTATTCGCCACGTAGAAGCTGTCGCCGGCGAGCGCCATGCCGTAGGGCGAGTTGAGGCCTTTGAGAAACGTCGTCCGCGTCTCTGCGACGCCGACACCGTCGCCATCGCGCAAGAGCGTGATCCGGTTGGGGCTCTCGCCTCCGGCGCCAGCCCACCACATGCCGAGCTTCATCAGGTAGCCTGTGATTCCGTCGGTCATGCCGGGCTGCGGCGGGGCGGCGCTTTCGGCAGCCAGGACATCGCCATTGGGGAGGACATAGAGCATCCGCGGATGGTCCAGCCCCGTCGCAAACGCGTTCACGGCGAGGCCGTCCGCGGCTTGCGGAGCCTGTCCGTCGGGCCAGCCCGTCGCTTCGGCGATCACCACGGTGGGCAAGGTGGTCTGAACGGGCGGCGGCAGTTTGGGTTTCGGCCCGGTGCCGGCCGACACGGGTAGCGTGGCTTCCTCGCCGCAACCCGCTAGAGGGAGGCAAAGCAAGGCGGC
>JARRPE010000410.1:0-1006 GCA_037383205.1 Methyloceanibacter sp. | reverse complement strand
GCCCCTCTTCTGAGGGGCTTTCTTGTTCTAATGCAGCGCAATCACTGCCTAATGACGCCAAAACGTCCAAAAGGCGTAATGTTATTTTCCGCTCGCGTGGTCGCCGATACCACCGCCTTGGGCTGCGGCACTTACAGCGCCTCCGAATTCGGAACCGGACAAGCCGTGAGCTGCAGGTGCACCACCGCGTTCGGCGACTGCAATGCCCGCAGAGAAGATTGAGGCCGCACAGGCGGCTGCAAGAATTCTATACATTAGTTTTCCTCCCTAGTTACTAACAGTGTTGACCATGAACAAGCATCCCAGTCTTTGTCAAGCTACCTGGAGATGACGAGACTGACGCCGAAAGAGCAGCTCCGGCATTTCGCATCGACCGCAGAATCACACGTGTAAGGTCGGCCCCAAATGGCCACTCGAACGAAGCTGTCGATGTTGCGTTGCGATACGCCGGGCCGGACTTTCGCTGCGCTTGCGAATTCGCGTGTTGTGCGAATTCAGGCTGTGCGGGGCAAACCAGGTTTTCGCTGCACGTGCACCATTTGGGTTGGGGCACGGTTTTCTGAGACAGTTCTGAGCGCTATTTTCCGAGCGAAGGAGAATATGACATGGACGACAAGAACAACATGACATCTGGCGCGACGGAGGCTACGGCTCCGGCGTCGCGCGCCCATCACGCTGGCGGCGGCGGGGCCGTGGCCGGTGGGTCGAAACGCTTTTCGGCAAAACGGAAGCTGTCAATTGTGCAACGGCTTCTGCGGGGGGAAAGCATGGAAGTGGTCTCTCGTGAAGAGAACGTTGCAGTTCATCGTCTGACGGCATGGCGTGACAAGGTGCTTGGGGCCGCCGAGAGCGCGCTGAAGGAGCGTGAGCGAGACGCTCGTGACGAGGAGATCGCGCGGCTCCAGGCCAAGGTGGGCGAGATCACCATGGATAACGAGCTGCTTTATGCGAAGATCGATAAGCTGGAGGGCGGGCGCCCTTTTGCCCGGCGGAGGTCGAAGAGATG
>JARRPE010000409.1:0-1035 GCA_037383205.1 Methyloceanibacter sp. | reverse complement strand
GAAACCGGCGGTGATTCGATAGAAGTTTCCGATAGATGGGTCACGATCCGATCATCTTGCGGAACTAGCCTGAACCTCCCATATTTCAAGCAAATGCGGCTTCGGCCGCAACCAATTCTGACCAACGAAACAACGGAACAAAGGACCCAATTTCATGGCGGAACTCGAAAGACGTTACGAGCAGACCATCGGACGCGCCGATGCCGGCGTGATCGACCAGGGGCTGCGCGCCTACAAGCTCCGCGTCTACAACTACATGGCCTCCGGCGTCGCGATCACCGGCGTGGTCGCATACGCGGTCTACGCAATGTCGGTGGTGACGGGCGCGGACGGCTCCATTACGGGGCTCACCTCGTTCGGCAACCTCATGTTCGCCAGCGCATTCAAGTGGGTCGTGATCTTTGCGCCGCTTGCGATGGTGTTCTTCCTGTCCTTCAAGATCCAGAGTCTGAACGTCGGTACGGCGCAGATGCTGTTCTGGCTATTCGCGGCGCTCATGGGCGCATCGATCTCCTCGATCTTCCTCGTCTATGCGGGCGAGAGCATTGCCCGGGTGTTCTTCATCACGGCCGCCGCGTTCGGCGCTTTGTCGCTGTGGGGATACACCACGAAGAAGGACATTTCCGGCTGGGGCTCCTTCCTGTTCATGGGCCTGATCGGCATCATCATCGCTTCGCTCGTGAACCTGTTCATCGGTTCGACGGCGCTCCAGTTCGCCGTGTCGGTGATCGGTGTGCTGGTGTTTGCCGGCCTGACGGCCTACGACACCCAGCAGATCAAGGAGATGTACAGCGCCCAGGACGACGGGACCGTCGCGGGCAAGAAGGCGGTGATGGGCGCTCTTCGTCTCTATCTCGACTTCATCAACCTGTTCCTGATGCTGCTGCAACTCTTCGGGCAAAACCGCAACTAGGCGGGTCCGACCCGAAACCAAGCCGCAAAACGGCAGACGTGCAAGGCCCCGGCAATCCCGCCGGGGCCTTTGTCGTTGCAGGTTTTCCTGGAAAATCAGCGGCCAAGCGATAAGGCCGAGAG
>JARRPE010000408.1:0-1727 GCA_037383205.1 Methyloceanibacter sp. | reverse complement strand
CGAGCCGGCTGCGTGTGTCGGCCAAGGCGCCGTCAACAAATCGGAATACCGCCGGCGATACTTTTAGCGCAGAGCGATGTTCCGTTGCTCGAATAAGGACCGCTGCCTCTGGGCGCGCGGCGTTGCTCAACAAGAAATCGGGACACAAATCCTCCTCCGTCACGAGGAGGCCTGTAGGGATCGTGCAATCCCACGAGATATTGCTCGGGGGCGCTTTGGGAGCGGGCGTGCTGGGTTCCAGCACTGGGTCTGCGACCGTCGAAAGACCAGACGTCGGATTGAATCTGTTCTTGGTGAACTTCGCTATATTGTCGGCGCGCGCGAGATAGGTTTTGCCTTTGGTTTGCAGGCCCGCGACCCAGCGCCAAGAGAGCGTGTTGGAGGCCGGATCGCCATCGAGGAGATTGCGCAAGAAGAAGTCAGCGCCGAGCTCCCATGGCAACTTCAGCGTGAAGATCCATATGCTTGCGAACCACATGCGAGCGTGGTTGTGGAGGTAGCCGGTCGTCTTGAGTTCCTCGACCCAGGCGTCGAAGCACGTAATGCCCGTGCGTCCACCCTCCGCTGCCTCCCAGCGCTGCCGCAAATCACGATCACGGTCGAGGTCTGTGCCAAGCAGCCTTAAGCGCTGCCGATAGTCTTTCCAGACGGCGGGACGCAGCTCGAGCCATCCTTTCCAGTAGGTTCGCCAAAAGACCTCTTGGACGAATTTGCTGGCCGCCGTGAAGCTGTGACGCGCCAGTACGGCCGATACGACCTCCTCCTCGAGGACCAGCCGGTGCCTAATCCAGGGAGAGAGCGTTGAGACGTGATCGTGCGCACCAGGTCCCAAGTCATAATTTCTGAGCTTTGGGTTGAGATAGGGGCTTAAGACCGACCCGTAAACACATCACGATTCTTTGAGTGCTCAATGGCTGCGTCCACGCAGGAGATCTGCACCCGTTGTTGCGACGTATGTAATCGCATCCGCATTCGATCTGGGACACGGCCACCGTAATGCCTGCCTTCCTGCCGACCGACAGACTGAAAAGTCTTGCCCATGCGGCTTTCAACCCGCCGCCGGGTCGACGGAGAATCTTTTTCGCCCTGTGCATGGGTTTGACGTGCCATGTGGTCTTTACGCTGGCAGTTCTGTCCATGATCACTGCGATGTTCTACGGGATGAGCCGCAGCTTCGGCAGTGTTCCGTGGCCCTTCGCGATTGTCACCAATGCTCTCCTGATCTTGCAGTTCCCGCTCGCCCACTCTTGGCTCCTCACCCGCCGGGGCGGACGCACATTGACGCGGGTGATACCCGGTCCAGACGGAACAACCCTTGCGACGACAACATATGCGCTCGTCGCGTCCGCCCAGCTTCTTGCGCTGTTCGCGCTCTGGACTCCGTCCGGTGTGATTTGGTGGGAGGCCGAAGGCGCTGCCTTCTGGATTATCTGCATCGCCTACGCGAGCGCCTGGCTGATGCTGATCAAAGCAAGCTTTGATGCCGGGGCAGAAGTCCAGCTCGGTGCCCTAGGCTGGATGTCCCTGGCGGCAAAGGTGAAGCCGGTCTTTCCGGACATGCCCACAGGCGGGCTCTTTCGGGTCATCCGACAGCCCATATACGTTGCATTCGCGCTGACGCTCTGGACTGTCCCGGTTTGGACGCCCGATCAACTGGCTCTCGCGTTGAGCTTCACCGCCTATTGCCTGCTGGCCCCGCTATTGAAAGAGCGGCGGTTCACATCGCG
>JARRPE010000407.1:0-1591 GCA_037383205.1 Methyloceanibacter sp. | reverse complement strand
GAAGCATAGGCCGCAAGGAAATCGACGCGAAACAGCTTCGAATCGGACGTTTGCGGATCCCGCAAGGTTGCAACGGCGCTATTCAGGTGGTGGACAGACTGCTCCGCAAACGTTTGACGCTCCTGCGTGTCGGCCGTCAGTCCGGCTCTTACGGCAAGGATGCATGCAAGCTCCGCATGTGCCTTGTATTTGGGCTGGCCGATCTCAAGGAACGCCTCGAACGCTTCGCGGGCCTTGGCGAAGTGCTCGTCCGGCCCGCGGCCAAATTGCCACTGCAGGAACTCCGCGTCCGCGACCAAGAACAGCCCGCGAGCGCGCAAGGAAGGACTGTTCGAAGCCAATTCGATTGTCTTGTTGGCTTGGTCCACCGCTTGGGCATATTGCCCCAACCGAAAGTACGAGAGCCCAATATTGTAGTGCGCGCGGTCTGGGTCGGAGCCTAACTTCAGAACCCTCTTCCAAGAATTGATGGCGTCGCGGAAGCGGCCTTGCCGATATTGGCTCAGCGCAAGGAGATTCGCGATCTTGGTGCTGTTGGGAAATTTTTCGGCCGCTCTCTGGCAATCCTCTTCGGCGACACTGAAGTTGTCGTGTTGAATGTTGTCTTTGCAGGCCCAAAAATCGTCATCGAAAAACTCGGCCAGTTTTTCTGGCGCGTGCTCCGCAGGATTCAAGAGCAGCAAGAGCACGAAAACACCTAGCGGTCCGCCAATCCGCAGGCCGTTGGGAGGATGCAAATTGAAATAGCCGATCAAGAAAAGGGCGAACCCACCGCCAGCTACGGCGACACCAAGCCTAATGACAAGGCCGCGGTGCGGCTCGGGAATGTAGCCGAGTAGCGCGGCGGCGAGCAGCACCACCAACACCAAGACCCCAATAACAAAGGCGGCTGTCTGCTGACCTGGCGTCGGTGCGGCCGCGCCGGGTTCGGCCGGACTCATCGGGACCTACCCATCTCATAGCCCATGCTCCATAACGCAATCTCAAGGTGTTTCTATTTAAAGAATACACGCTATAGGAGCAAAACAAAACAGCTAAGATGCAGGGCTTTGGCGGCAGCCTGCGCCTAGACCTCGACAGTCTCCGGCAGAGGCGAAAACGTGTCCGTCTCTTCGTCCAGCGTGAGGACCACGCCACTGCCGAGGTCGAAATGCAGGCCATGCAGGGCAATGACGCCTTCGGCTTCCTTCTCACGAACCGTGTCGAACATACGCAGGTTCGACAGCGACTGACGGACACCGGCGAGTTCGAACGCCGTCTCCTCGCCGTGGCGCTCGATGTCGCTTTCCTTGACTTCCAGCCCATCGAGCTGCGTCAGCCAGGTTCCGATAAAATCAGTCTCGTCGGGCTTGCCCTTCAGCTTGTCGCGATAGGCCGCCATGCCGCCGCAATGGGAATGACCGAGCACAATGATATTGGGGACCTGGAGCACGGTCGCCGCATACTCGACGGCCGCGCTCGTGCCGTGAAACTTTCCGTCAGGCTGAAACGGCGGAACGAGATTGGCGACATTGCGCACGATGAATAGATCGCCGGGCCCCGCACCGAAGATGGCCGACACATCCACGCGCGAGTCGCAACAGGCGACGAC
>JARRPE010000406.1:0-1751 GCA_037383205.1 Methyloceanibacter sp. | reverse complement strand
GTCGTCGGCGCCGGAAACCCCAATGTTCTCGTCACCGAGCGCGGTGTCTCTTTCGGCTACAACACGCTTGTCTCAGATATGCGAGCGCTGCCCATCCTTGCGGAGACCGGCGCGCCAGTCATTTTCGATGCGACACACTCGGTGCAGCAACCGGGTGGGCAGGGCGGCACCAGCGGTGGCGAGCGCCGCTTCGTGCCGGTGCTGGCGCGGGCGGCCGTCGCCGTCGGCGTCGCCGGCGTCTTCATCGAGACGCATCAGGATCCCGACGCGGCGCCGTCGGACGGCCCCAACATGGTGCCGCTCCGGGAGCTTGAAGGTTTGCTGGAAGAGCTGTTGTCCTTCGACCGTCTGACGAAGGCCAGCCGCTAACGCACTGGCGTACCTTGCGGAAGCCTAGAGTGGCGCGATCAGGTGCTCCGTTTCGCTGTCCCAGCGCCAAAGCCGCGCATTGGTGAGGTGCGTGCCGCCCCACCAGCGATCAATGGGATGATGTTCGGCCCAATCGGCCCGGCCTTGCGCCACATCCTTGCCAAGCGTAGTCAGGGCAGGCTGGCTCTTCACATAGGCTTCCATGCGCGCCTTGTCCTCGACCTGGAACGGCGCGCCATCCAGCCCCGCGATGAGCGGCGCGGGTCCGGACAGATCAAGCTGCGCATCCGTTACGGTACGCGCCAGCGCGGCCTGCTCGACTATGTTTTCTGCTTCTTGGTGAGCGATGTAGTCGTCAGCCTGCACCATGAGGAGCGTTTCCGGCTCTCGCGGATGATCGGCGAACCAATCCAGAACCTGAAGCAGTTGAATCTGATCATAAAGGTCATGCTCGAACCACAGGATAACCCTGTCGAAAGTTGTACTTATGCTTAAGCCCCGATAGCGGGCTTCGAAGTCGTTTTCGAGAACTTTGGGGTCCGCAGCGCCGGCCTCCGCCAGGAAGGAAACCCGAACAGCGCTCAGCTCTTCGCGCGTCTCCGTGAGGGGCACAGGGCCTTCATGGAGCACGTCACGCCATGGGAGAACCTCGGTGCCTTGGAGGCTCCGCCGTAAGAGTTCGCCGGCGGAATCGCCGTTTGTAACGATGAGATCGACCATCTGTTCGGAGCCTTTGTCGCGTTCAGCCGCGCCCGCGATAGGGCGCGACGCCCTGGTCGGGAATCCAGATGCCCTCGGGCGGGGTCCCGTATTGCCAGAACACGTCGATGGGAATCCCGCCGCGTGGAAACCAATAGCCGCCGAGCCGCAGCCAGGATGGTTCGAGCAGATCGGCGATGGCTTTGCCGATTGTCAGGGTGGTGTCTTCGTGGAACGCGGCCGTGTTGCGGAAACTGCCGAGAAACAGCTTGAAGGACTTGGATTCGACCAGCCAGTCGCCGGGCGCGTAATCCAGGACGAGATGGGCAAAATCCGGCTGACCGGTGACAGGACACAGACACGTAAACTCAGGCGCGGTGAAGCGCGCCACATAGGCCGTGTCCGGATGAGGATTGGGTACCCGTTCGAGGATGGCCTCGTCCGGTGAGGCAGGCAAAGGCGCGGCCTTGCCCAGCTGCCGCAGGCCCATGGTCTTGCTGGAAGCTTTTCCGGACGCCTTCTTCACCGCCTCGGCCATTTTCTTGGCCGGACTGTTGGCCGATTTCCGGGCGGGACGCTTGGCCATGGCTTACTCGGCCGCAAGCCGCATCGGCGGCCCGTGATACACGCAGCCCTCATGGCAGGAATCCCGCGCTACGACGATTTCCACGAGACCCGGAAGG
>JARRPE010000405.1:0-2114 GCA_037383205.1 Methyloceanibacter sp. | reverse complement strand
CGAAAAGCACCGACAGCGCCGTCAGGATGAACCATATCAGTATGACCCCATCGATCAGCATGGTGTCCCACTTTTCCGCCCCAACTCTCTTCCCCGGCAAACCGCGGTTCTACACGGCATACATGGGGCGCCGCGATCGACCCACTGGAAAGTTACGGCATATGCGCAAGAAATAGGCAAATCCGACGCGCAGCTGGCGTCGGCGTTGCCATTTTTCCCATCGCTGTTGCTTCCATGCTCTATGGTTCGGTCATCAATCGGGCTAGGCTCATTACACTATTGCGAATCAGTTTTTTGCGGTGCAGCATTTGTCCGGAAGGTCGGCGGGGAGGCGAAAGCCTTGGAATTCCGGCACTTCCAACCGTGTCGTAGGGACTTCGAAATGCATGTAAAACCGCTGAATTTGGGCATTCTGACGCAGAATGCCCCACATGGTCCAAACTAGCACGGGTCTTGCGAAGACCCTTGTAAGCTTGTGAAGCCAAGCGGGCCGATGGTGCGATGCAACATCGGTAGGCCATGCGGACAGAAGAGTTCCAACCGGTCGAGACGAGTTTCGGGAGGTTCAGGTCCGAACGGACCCTGAGGAGTGGCGTTGGTGCAACCTTTGAAGAGGGGGCCAAATGCCTACGAAACGAACTCAAATCAGCGCGGTTGTCCTGGGCCCTGAGGTTCAGGCCGTCGAACAGCCGCCCACGGCGCCACCACAGACAATCGATGCGGCCTTACGGCTGTCAAAGGTTTGGTCAGCCGACCTAATCCACAGGCTGTCCGCCTGCCTTCAGAGGCTGCGCACAATAGAGGGCTTCGAATGGGCCGCTAGGGCCACGCTGTCCCTCGTGCCAAGGCCTGGCGCCATGTCTGTCGCGCGCTTTGAGGCACGCTCATCCGAACACTTATTGCTCGCCGCGCCGGCGAGCCAGCAGGCCCAGTTGGCGGGCCATTCTCAAACGTGGGGAGCATAGATCATGCCCGTACCAATGCCATCAACCGGGAATGGCTGATCGAGGACTCCATGATGCAGTGCCGGCGTCAGGAGGTTCAGCTCTACGACCAGTCCGAAGCCATGGGCGCGGCGGCCCAGCCCTTCAACCAGCAACGCTGCCAGAGGGCGAGCCTCATGCTGGGCGTCCAATGGGATCAGGCCCATAAGAGCTCCAGCTACCGTTTTTGGCGGGTCGCCTGCCCGGTGCCGATCGTCGATACCCGGACCGGGGAAGTGATCGCCTGGAAGATGCCGGAATGCGGACATCGTGATACTGTGATCTGCGAGATCGACACTGCGATCTAACGCGCACTGGCCTCGATCTCACGACGCGCCAAAGCACGCCCTCCAGCGAGAGGGCGGCCGAGGCGTGGGAGGATCCTGGCGATGCCAACGTGGGCGAAAATTTCCGCAGGGCTGGTGCTTGCACTCGTCTTGCTGGGCTTTGCGGGGCTCAAGGCCACGTCCAATAGATTCGGTCCGCTCGTGCAACCGCACGGCACCACGTATTACGGCGGCGACGGTCCGAAGATCGCGACTGTCCCGTGTAAGACCGAGAGTGAGATTCGCTCGGCTATCGCGCGCGTTCACGCCACCTTCGACCAATATGGAGGCCCGAGCCTGGTAGCCTTCGAGAAACGGGCCGCGCACCAGAGGGGCCTGCCGCCCCTGCGCGTCGACACTCTCTACGTCATTACCGAAGACGACCAGATGAGGGATGGTAAGTCCGTTCTGTTCATCGGACTGACAGACGACTGCGTGAGCACGGTCTTCAGTTTCCCGTCGCGCCTCTATCTAGAGCTGGCGGGTCGAGAGAACGGCGTCTAGGTCCGTGACGGCGACAGTTCCCCGCGTCATCCTGCTCGATCTGGGAGAGAAGCTCCGCCAGAAGATCGGAGCGGCCATGAATTTCGCCTATCGCGTATACGAGCTCGCCGCGGGGACCTGTCGCCGTCACGGACCTAAACGCCGCCCTCTCGACCCGCCAGTTCTAGATAGAGGCGCGACGGGAAACTGAAGACTGTGCTCACGCAGTCGTCTTTCAGTCCGATGAACAGAACGGACTTACCATCCCTCATCTGGTCGTCTTCGGTAAAGACGTAGAGAGTGTCGACGCGCAGGGGTGGCA
>JARRPE010000404.1:0-1986 GCA_037383205.1 Methyloceanibacter sp. | reverse complement strand
GACGACGCGCGCGCCATGTATGAAGAGCCGACGGAGCGCGGAGCGCATATCGACTACCATCTCGGCGAGAAGCCCTACGGCGTCCTCGAATTCGGCATCCAGGATCTTGACGGCCAAGACATTGGTTTTGGTCAAGACCTCGCGCGTAAAGGAGCCTAGCGCGCGATGGCTGAACTCCTGCTCGAATTCTTCTCAGAAGAGATTCCGGCGCGTATGCAGGCGCGGGCGCGAGCTGACCTTGCGCGCCTCTTGGGCGACAACCTGAAAGACGCCGGTCTCGATTTCGAAGAGATCAAGACCTTCGCCACGCCGCGCCGCATCACGGCCGTGGTAGAAGGCCTGCCCAAGCGCTCCCCCGACGTCAGCGAAGAGCGGAAAGGCCCGCGCGTCGGTGCGCCCGACAAGGCCATCCAAGGCTTTCTGAAATCGGCCGGGCTGAAGTCTGTCGACGAAGCAGAAACCCGCGAGGACAAGAAGGGCAGCTACTACGTCGCGGTGATCGAGAAACCGGGACGCGATACCGCCGATGTCATTGCCGAGATCGTGCCGGAGATCGTGAGGACGTTTCCGTGGCCCAAGGCCATGCGCTGGGGCGCCGGCAAGCTGCGCTGGGTCCGCCCGCTGCATTCCATTCTCTGCGTGTTGGGCGGCAAGGTCGTGGACTTCGACGTCGATGGCATTGCGAGCGGCAACACGACGCGCGGTCACCGCTTCATGGCGCCAAAAGAATTCGCGGTGAAGGACTTCGCCGACTATGCGGCGAAGCTGCGCAAGGCCTTCGTCATTCTCGACAGCGACGAGCGCGCCGACAAGATTCTGGAGGCCGCGCGGGCGAGCGCAGGCGAACATGGTTTTGCGCTTGTGGAGGACGCAGGGCTTCTTGCGGAGAATGCCGGACTTACCGAATGGCCCGTCCCTCTCTTAGGCGCTTTCGACGAAGAATTTCTGAGCGTGCCGCCGGAAGTGCTCGCCACCTCCATGAAGTCGCATCAGAAATGTTTCTCCGTGTCGAAGGGCGACGATCTTGCGAACCGCTTCGTGCTGGTTGCGAATTTGGCAGCCGACGACGGCGGCACCTCCATCACCCAAGGCAATGAGCGCGTGATCGCGGCAAGGCTGTCGGACGCCAAGTTCTTCTTCGATCAGGATCTCAAAGTCTCGCTCGAAACGCGCGTGCCGCAACTCAAGGACATCACCTTCCACGAGAAGCTCGGTGCGCGCGAGCTGGCGCCGATCGTCGGAGCGGATCCGGACGACGCGGAACGCGCCGGCATTCTCTGCAAGGCGGATCTCGTGAGCGACATGGTCGGTGAGTTCCCCGAGTTGCAGGGCATCATGGGCCGCTACTACGCTCTGGATCAGAACGAGCGCCCGGCCGTCGCCAACGCCATCGCCGATCACTACAAGCCCGTCGGACCGATGGACGATGTGCCAACCGAGCCTGTGTCTATCGCGTTGGCGCTTGCAGACAAGCTCGACACGCTGGTGGGCTTCTGGGCCATCGACGAAAAGCCGACCGGCTCGAAAGATCCATACGCGCTAAGACGTGCCGCGCTTGGCGTGATCCGGATCGTGCTGGAAAACGACGTGCGGCTGCCATTGCTCATGCAGATACCAGCGCAGTTGCCCTCGGACGGGGCATCTAACGAAGAGACGGCACGCAACCTTCTCGACTTCTTCGCCGACCGTCTGAAAATCTATCTGCGCGACCAAGGCGCGCGGCACGATTTGGTGGACGCGGTTTTTGCGCTCGGCGGCGACGATCTGTTGATGATTGTGCGACGGGTCGAAGCGCTCGGGCGTTTCCTCGACACGGACGATGGCACTCATCTGCTTGCGGGCACCAAGCGCGCGGCGAACATCCTTCGCATCGAGGAAAAAAAGGACAAGAAGATCTACGACGACGCTCCCGATCCCGCGCTGCTGGAAGCAGCTGAAGAGAAAGCGCTTGCGAAAGCCGTCGACGAGGTCGAGAAGGCCGCCGCC
>JARRPE010000403.1:0-2278 GCA_037383205.1 Methyloceanibacter sp. | reverse complement strand
TCTGTTTTAGCCCTCCATAGTTGACGGCTGTCTGGGCGGGTGTCGCCCAGTTCAGCCGTTGGAACTCCGCTGAGAGAGTCAAGCTGCGTGCCAAGTCGCCAAATGTGGCCGCAACTCGTTGGTTTTACGGAAAATTTACGATGTTGCGCCGCCTGTGCGCATTGCTTGAGCAGCGAGTTCGTGCACAAAAACTCGGCAAAATAGGCCTATTGCCTAGAAACTAGGCTATCTGGAAGGCAAGCGTTCACGCACAAGGCCCTCTTGGGCGGTGGAAGCGACCAGAAGCCCATCGCGCGTGTAGAAGGTACCCCGGCAGAATGCGCGCGCGGCGCCCGATATCGGGCTGTCTTGTGCGTAGAGCAACCATTCGTCGGCCCGGAACGGCCGGTGAAACCACAAGGCGTGGTCGAGGCTCGCCAGCATAAGGCTTGGGTCGAAGACGAACCGGCCATGGGCCACGAGCGCCGTATCCAGCAGGGTGAAGTCCGAGGCGTAGGCGAGGACGCATTGATGCAGGGCCGGGTCGTCGCCCAGGGAGCCACTGGCCCGGATCCAGATGTACTGGCTCGGCTCCCGCTTCTGCGGCGACAAATAACGCGAGAGGTCGACGGGGCGCATCTCGATCGGCCGTTCAGCCTGCCAATAGGCCTTGGCCGGAGGCGGCATGCGATCCATCAGCGTTTCGGCCAGCGCCTCCTCGCTCGGCACATCTTCGGGCGGCGGCACGTCGGGCATCGGCATTTGGTGTTCGAGGCCCTTTTCTTCCCGCTGAAACGATGCCGCCATGGAAAAGATCGGGTGGCCGTGCTGGATCGCCACCACACGCCGGGTCGAGAAGCTCTTGCCGTCCCGTAGACGGTCCACTTCGTAGATGATCGGTACGGCCGGATCACCCGCGCGCAAAAAATAGGCATGAAGCGAATGCACGCCCCGTTCCTCCACGGTTCGCTGCGCGGCGACGAGGGCCTGGCCGATGACCTGACCGCCAAACACCCGCTGCCATCCCACCTGCGGGCTGAGGCCCCGGAAAAGATTGTGCTCCCGAGTGTCACAGAGTACAAACGGACAGAGCGGTTCTCGCATCGTCGTCGCTGGCGGAGGCTTCGCCGGTGGCGTCCTCGCCTTGGCTCTGGCTCGTCTTGCGCCGAAGACCTGCCACGTGACGCTGGTCGACGCCGCCCCGCCTGACGCGGAACGGCCCCCGGACGGACGCGGGCTCGCACTTTCCCCCGCATCGAAGAATCTCCTCAACGCTGTCGGACTGTGGTCCCGCCTGGAACCGCGTGCGCAGTCCATGGACGCAATTGAGATCACCGACAGTCCGCTCAACGCAGCCCTGCGGCCCCACCTCCTCGGTTTCCATGAGGAGTTGGAGGACGATGACGCGAAGGCTTGGCTCGTCGAAGCCGGGAGCTTACTCGCTGCGATCGCCGAAGCCGTCCGGGCGGAACCGGGCATCGAGCTCGTCGCGCCTGATACAGTCGAGACCTTCGAGACTGATGGATTCGGCGCCACCATTCATTTGGCGAGCGGGCGGTCCTCAAGGGCGGCGCTGGTGGTCGCGGCGGACGGAAAGAAATCGAAGCTGCGTGACATCGCCGGCATCAAATGCATCGGCTGGTCTTACGCGCAGATGGGAATCGTGGCGACGGTCGCCCATGAGCGGCCTCACCACGGCCGTGCCATCCAGCATTTTCTCCCCTCCGGCCCCTTTGCCATCCTGCCGCTCAAGGGCAATCGCTCCTCGATCGTGTGGACGGAGGAAGCCGATACCGCGAAGGGCCTCGTCGCTGGCGAGCCCGACGTCTTCATGGCCGAGCTGAGCCGGCGGTTCGGCCATCGCCTGGGCGCTATCTCGCTTGAAGGATCGCCCCGCGCGTTTTCGCTGTCCTTCCAAATGGCTCGCGCCTTCGTCGGCGACCGGCTGGCCTTGGTGGGCGATGCGGCGCATGTGGTGCATCCGCTCGCCGGGCAAGGCCTCAATATCGGGTTGCGCGACATCGCCGCTTTGGTGGAAGCGATCACCGATAGCGCGCGCTTGGGGCTCGACATCGGTTCGGCCACGGCGCTCGGGCGCTATCAGCGCTGGCGCCGTTTCGACAGCGCCTTTTCCGGCGCCGCGATGGACGGCATGAACCGGCTGTTCTCGAACGACAGCGCGCCCTTGCGGGCGATTCGCGACCTGGGGATGGGGCTCGTGGACCGTGCGCCAGGCCTCAAACGTTTTCTCGTGCGCGAAGCGGCCGGCGCCACGGGCGATGTTCCGCGCCTCCTCCGC
>JARRPE010000402.1:0-1581 GCA_037383205.1 Methyloceanibacter sp. | reverse complement strand
TTGACCATTTATCGCGTGGGACAGGGGATCACAGATGGCATCGCGAATAAGCGAGGCACTACGCGCAGAAGAAGTGCAGATACTTGCTTGGTCAAGTCCTAAAACTGCTGGAAATTTCTGCGTTGGAGTGTGCCTTCTGAGAGGCGGATGAATTTGTGTCCGACGCCTTGTATTCTTTGTCGAGCTCCTGCCTGACCACGGTGATCTGGCGGCGTTCGAACTCGGTGAAGCGAATGGAGCGCCAGCGATCGGCGGCACGGGTCATGGCGCCAAACATCAGCTTCAGAACCGGGCGTTCGCCGAAGGCGTTGGGAATGATCTTGAGTCGTCGCCGCTCGCATGCCTCGAAGTCGTCCATGAAACAGGCGATGGCGGAGGGTAGCTCCTACTCGTAGTCCGCGACGACGTCCTTCGCCAGGTCCCGCGCGATCTCTCGGCTCGGCACCTGGTAGACGGCCTGGATGTGGACCTTGACCTCCGGCCAGACATCCTCGGGCACCTTGGCGGCGAGGTTGCGCATGCGATGCGCCAGGCACCGCTGTCGGGCCGAGCGCGGGAAGCAGGTCTCGATCGCCTTGATGATGCCGGGCGCGCCGTCTGAGACGACGAGCAGCGGATCGCCCAGGCCGCGGGCGCGCATGTCCTGGAAGAATGCACTGACGGTTTCGGCATCCTCCTTGGACCCGGCCATCAGATGCAGCAAAACCTTGCTGCCGGTGGACGTGAAGCCCCAGGCCGCCATCACAGGCTCCCGTCGTTGCCCGGGGCGGATGCGCTCTGCGATGCCGTCGACAAAGAGATAGACGATCTCGTACTCGCTCAGGTCGCGACTGGCGAAGTCCTGATAGTCGCGCCAGAGCTGCTCGCCGAGCTCGGAAACCGCGGTCCGCGACAGGAGCAGCCGGCCGTCGTCGGCGCGGAACGCATCCTCGATGTCGCGGACGGAAAGGCCGCGGGCCAGCATCTCAACGGCAAGCTCCTCCAGCGCGTCGGTCCGGCCCTTCGCGTGCGCGCGGACCTCCGAGCGGAACGGCGCGTCTCGGCCGGCAACCTGCGGTACCGAGAACGTGATCTCGCCCTCGGCCGTCTTCAGCCGGCCCGGGCGGTGGCCGTTGCGATAGCCGCGACCCTCCTCGGCGCCGTGTTCGTAGTAATCCCGCCCCAGCACATCCCGCGTCTCCGCTTCAAGGGCTTCTTCAAGGATCAATCGCGTCGCCAGCTTTACGAGCTCCGACCGCCCGTCCGGCGACGAAAGCCGCCCTTCGATCAGAGCGGAAAGGGACTCGCGGGTGCGCATGGATGCCGGTACTCTCTTGGTCATGGGGTGCTCCCTGGTTGATGCCGGCGGCAACCGGCGAAGGTGATTTGGTTACCTCACATCAGGGCAGCACTCCTCCCGAATTTCCAGCAATTCTATGACTTCACCTCTCGTAAGAGAGTGATGTCGGTATCGTTCATGATTTTCTCCGATCACTTGAGTGAAGTGTGAGAGCGGCCCGTCCCTCGTCCTACCTGTTACTGTTAGCCCCGCATTTGCCAATATGGGGTTGCAGGTCAGCTTGGAGGGTAACGGTTAGATTA
>JARRPE010000401.1:0-1284 GCA_037383205.1 Methyloceanibacter sp. | reverse complement strand
GCCAGAGCCTGTTCTCAACCTCCCGCTGGTTGGCAAATCTCTGGCAGACCTTTGGCACTCGCTCGGCACGGACCTCTCGACGGTCGCCACGCATTTTGGCGACGAGCTGAAGGCCCTCCTTGTTTGGGTCGCCTACGAGGCAGAGGTGCTTGGCATCTTTGTGTTTGAGTTCGCCATCGGCGTCCTTATCGCAGCAGTCCTCGTCTACAATTTCGATCGCGTCGCAGAGCTCTCACAAAAATTTTTTGATCGGCTAGGCGGTGGGTTTGCCCAAAGAATGGCGGCTCTGTCTGTCGTCACGACGCGCCAGACCGTCATCGGCGTTCTGGGTGCCGCTCTGGCCCAAACACTTGTTGCGACGTTTTCCTACGTGATTGCTGGGGTTCCAGGCTGGATCATTTGGTCTGGTGTCACCTTTATTTTGGCGCTCATACAAATTGGGCCAGCGCTTGTTTTTGTTCCAATGTCGATCTGGCTATGGACACAAGGTCAAACCGGCATGGCCATTTTCATTTTGGTCTGGGGACTGCTGGTCGTGAACCTCGTCGATAATATCGTGCGTCCATGGCTCGTAAGCAAAGGAACTCATATCCCTGCTATTCTGGCCTTCTTGGGAGCGCTGGGCGGCCTTGTCGAATGGGGGCTGGTCGGTGTGTTCCTTGGGCCGGTCGTGGTCGCGGTATGCTACGAAATGATTCTCAAATGGATAGAGCCGGATACGCTCCCGCATTGATACTCAGACCCGCGGACTTGAGGAGGTTCGGACATCAGCGACTTCAAAATCTTCACCTTGCACATGGGCCGCGATGGCTGGCGCGTCGAAGTCTACGATTTCAACAATAGGCTCGTAGAAACATGCAAGGCCAGAGACGGGAACGACGCACGCGCCTTGGCCGAAGCTTATCGAGCGCGCTTTTCCGGATCAGAAAAGGGTCGTCATCAGTAACGCAACAAGGAGGAGTTGAACCATGTCTGTGCTAAAAGTTGTCGAACTGTTGGGTGATTCCGATAAGAGCTGGGAAGCCGCTGCCCAAGAGGCTGTGGCCGAGGCATCGAAGACGGTCAAACACATCCGATCCGTTTGGATCAAGGATCATGCGGCGACCGTCGAAGGCGGGAAGATCAAGCGGTACCGCGTCACCTGTAAAATTACTTTCGAGGTCGAAAACTAGGTTCGACTAAGTTCGATCCGAAAGGGGCCTATTAAAGTCTATGGCAAGCGTCATTTCGGCGTTTGCCATAGACTGTAAAAGGAGGCTGCAAGCTCCATGCCCCAGGGTAACT
>JARRPE010000400.1:0-1287 GCA_037383205.1 Methyloceanibacter sp. | reverse complement strand
CATCGATCCGTTCGATGTTCGCGCGTGCTGCCACGTGTCCGTCACCAACGACCGTCAGGTGCCGGCGCTCGGCGGGCCGCAAATAGCCGTCGCTCACGCGCGCCAGCCGCTGGAGATAGTCCAACAGACGCATTCGCGCCTCCGCGCTCCGGCAATTGCCTTTCCAGGCTACGTGAACAGATGACATGATGACGTGACGTCTCCCAAAATGGCTCAAACTTGCCGAAATTCACGTTTTTTTCGGCAGAAGCTAATTGCACCCTGCGCCCCCCGGTCGGGACAAGCAAGAACGTCCGGCAAATACGGTTTCCCGCCAATTCACAGGATCGGTCGAATGACCGTGAGAGCGTGAACGACGGATCAACATCCCGGGCGAGGCCATTTTCGCATCCAAAGCGCTTGAAACCGGCGGGCGAGCGGTCCTAGCTACACCGATGATGAGACCGACACGATCGCTAGACCTATGACAGAAACAGTCCATGTAATCGGCGGAGGCCTTGCGGGCAGCGAAGCCGCTTGGCAGCTCGCAAAGGCAGGAGTCCCGGTCACGCTCCACGAAATGCGGCCCGAGCGTCAGACCGAGGCCCACAAGACGGACGGTCTGGCCGAGCTCGTCTGCTCCAACTCGTTCCGCTCGGACGATTTCGAGGCCAATGCCATCGGTCTCCTGCACGAGGAGATGCGCCGGTCCGAGTCCACAATCATGGCCGCGGCGGACGCCCATAAGTTGCCCGCGGGTGGCGCCCTCGCGGTCGATCGCGACGGGTTCTCCGCCGCCGTAACGGAGGCACTGGCAACCCATCCGCTAGTTCGAATCGAGCGTGGCGAGGTGGCGGGCCTACCGCCCGAAGATTGGCGCAGCGTGATCGTTGCGACCGGGCCCCTAACATCGGAGGCCCTGGCAAGAGAGGTCGATGCTCTCACGGGCCAGGAGGAACTTGCCTTCTACGACGCGATCGCGCCCATCGTGCATGTCGAATCCATCGATATGGACGTCGGTTGGCGCCAGTCCCGGTACGACAAGGTGGGTCCTGGGGGCACCGGCGCCGACTACATCAACTGCCCGCTCGACAAGACCCAGTACGACGCCTTCATCGAAGCGCTCCTCGCCGGCGAGAAAACAGAGTTCAAGGACTTCGAGAAGACCCCCTATTTCGAAGGCTGTCTTCCGATCGAGGTCATGGCCTTACGTGGCGCGGACACGCTGCGCTATGGACCGTTAAAGCCCGTCGGCCTCACCAACGCGCACAAGCCCAACGAAAAGCCCTATGCCGTCATCCAGCTGCG
>JARRPE010000399.1:0-1727 GCA_037383205.1 Methyloceanibacter sp. | reverse complement strand
TTCGATGTTTCGAGGACTTAAGGCGATGGTGCCGGCTGCTGTCCTGGCGTTTGGCTTTAGCGTCTCGCCGGCGCTTGCCGAAGCGCCCAAGGACGTCCTGAAGAACTACGCCGACATCGCGCAGGCCGGCTACGAAGATTCGCTCGAGACTGCCAAGACCATGCAGCTCGCGATCGACGCTTTCCTGGAAAACCCGACAGAGCCGAACTTGCGCGCCGCGCGTGCCGTGTGGATCGCCGCGCGCCCGTCCTACATGCAGACCGAGGCCTACCGGTTCGGCAATCCGATCGTTGATGATTGGGAAGGCAAGGTGAATGCCTGGCCGCTGGACGAAGGACTGATCGATTATGTCGCCGAGGTTTACGGCGACGAGTCGCCCGAGAACGAACTCTACGTGGCCGACGTCATCAAGAACGTCCGAAAGAGCTGCTGGCCGACACGCTGCAGGATGCGGGCGGTATCGAGGCGAACGTGGCGACGGGTTATCACGCCGTCGAGTTTCTGCTTTAGGGACAGGACCTGAATGGAACCGAGGCCGGCTCCGGCGAGCGTCCGGCGACCGACTACGACCTGAACAACTGTTCCAATGGCAATTGCGAACGGCGCGCCGAGTATCTCAGCACTGTGACCCAGCTGCTGATCGACGATCTGGCATGGATGGCCGATCAGTGGAAAGAGGGCGGCGATGCGCGCAAGGCCGTCATGGACGCGGGCGATGAGGGCGGTCTGACCGTCATCATGACGGGTCTCGGCAGTCTGTCCTACGGCGAGTTGGCGGGCGAGCGCATCAAGCTCGGCCTCATGGTCCACGATCCGGAGGAAGAGCACGACTGCTTCTCCGACAACACCCATGCCGCGCACTTCTTCGACGCGCTCGGCATGCACAATGTCTACACGGGGCGTTATCGCCGCGCCGACGGTTCCGTCGTTTCCGGCCCGAGCGTCTCCGACCTCGTCAAGGCCAAGGACCCGAAAGTGGACGCCGAGGTCGTGGCCGCGCTCGACGGCACCATGGAGGCGATGAACACGCTCTATCTGCGCGCCCTGACGATCGAGAACTACGACCAGATGATCGGTGAAGGGAATGAAGAGGGCAACAAAGTCGTCCAGGACGTCGTCGACGCCCTGCTCGTTCAGACCAAGGCCATCGAACGGGCCGTCTCCGTGCTGGATCTGAAGGCAATCGAATTCGAGGGATCGGACAGCCTTGATGTGCCCGACACGGTCGGCGCCGAATAGGCGGCGGGAAACCTTGATGCCTAACAATAACCGGCAAAAGCCGAAGACGCTGGGCAGAACGCAACCAGAAGCCGTTTGGGGGGGCTGATAGAATGACAAAGGACCACAGAGGGCGAGATGAAGGACCCAGCGACAGTGCGAGCGCCAAAGGACAGCTTGTGACTGTTGAAGGTTTCTCGAAGAGATTCTCAGAGGGAATGAAAAGGGAACACGGTGTGTGCCTCGATGGCGCCGAAGCCGTGGCTGCCCCCGCAACTTTGAGCGGTGAGCTCGCTGCCAAACGTGACCACTGGGCAACCGGGAAGGTCGGGCAGAGAGCGGTGACCCGCGAGCCAGGAGACCTGCCTTCAACCGTGCCAGGGCTGATGGGCGAACGGGGGTGTTCGTCCATTGTCGGGATCTTCCATCGGAACGCTCCGAAAGCGCTGACGCGATTTTTGGGTCCATCAGCTTCGGCGTGAAGTATGTCCGACACAAGTCAAACGCGG
>JARRPE010000398.1:0-1318 GCA_037383205.1 Methyloceanibacter sp. | reverse complement strand
CCGCAGTCGAAATTGTAGTGCCGCCGAACATAAGTGAACGTACCAAGTTCAGATTACCGCGAAAACAACTTAATCTTCAGAAGCCGCGCCTTATGGTCCTCCAGCGCTTCATTCGAGTCGTAAGCGGGCGAATGTGGGACCTCGTTCTTCAACAACAGATCACACCATGCGTCGCGCGTCCGAGTTTTGAAGATCGGAGTGAAATGCGCAATTAGATCGTCCTGATGGTTGATCCGCTCAAGACGCTCGGCGAAACGGGGATCATCGGCCAGGTGCTGTTGGCCGGTTGCAGCCAGAAGCCCGTCCCAGAATTTTTGCGGCGAGGACATATGGATGGCCACCCACTTTCCATCTGCGCATTCGAAGGTATAGCTCTGCGACACGACGGGACGCGAGAGCGGCCCCATGACCTCGTCCACCGAATAATAATGCGTGAAGCTGTCAAGGTTGAAATGACACATGGCTTCGAGCATCGAGATATCCAGCCGCCGCCCTTCGCCTGTTTTCGACCGTTCCAGAAGGGCGGCCATGATGCCCATGGCTGCGTATTGCCCAGTGACTGCGTCGGCAATCGCCGGGCCGATAACGCGTGGGTTCGTCGGCGGCGTCAGCAGGCGCAGGTACCCGCTGGCAGCCTGTGCAACGGTGTCATAGGCAGGCCGATCGCGCGACGGGCCGGACGGCCCAAAGCCCGAGATTGCGCAATAAATCAGGTCAGGCCGGACTTTGCGAAGCTGCTCCTCACCGGCACCGAGTTTCTCGGCGACGCCCGGACGGAAATTTTGTATAAAGACGTCGGCCGTCGCGACCAGATCGTGGAGCACGGCGAGATCGGCCGGGTCCTTGGTGTCTAGCGCAATCGAGCGTTTGTTGCGGTTGTATGTCTGGTAGTGCGGACTGTAGAGCCCGCCTTTGAACGCACGGAAAGGATCGCCGGTCCCCGGGCGCTCGACCTTGATCACATCGGCACCAAGATCGGCCAGATGCATGCCTGCCGCGGGACCTGTGATATAGGTGCCCAGTTCGACGACGCGGATATCTTTGAGCATCTTGACCATGAACTACTCCGCTGCAGCCGAATGACGCGACGAAGACTTCCCGTCGTAGGAAATCGCTTCATCCGCCTTGTGAGACATGATGAACCCGATGGAGCGCTGTGCCTCTTCGAAGAGGTGCGCAGACAAACCCGCCGCACGGGCTAGCAAGGGAACCGCCTTGATCGCGTCAAGCGGCCAGCCGGCATCGAGAATACAGGCCGGGATCGCGCCGGAAACATTGATCGGAAGCGGACGCTCGATGATGCCTGTGGCGTGCTGGC
>JARRPE010000397.1:0-1319 GCA_037383205.1 Methyloceanibacter sp. | reverse complement strand
CGGCCGCAAGAAGAGCCACCGCTTTTTCCGCGGGCTGATGCGATCGGCCGCGAGCTTGTCCTATGAGCAGGCCCAAGCGGCCATCGAGGGCCGCACGGACGATACGACAGCCCCGCTCCTCGACACGGTGCTCCGTCCTCTGTGGGGTGCCTATGCGAGCCTGTGCAAGGCCCGCGATTCCCGTGGGCCGCTCGAACTCGACCTGCCCGAGCGCAAGATCCTGCTGGACGACAAGGGCCGCGTGCGCGGGATCGCTACCCCGCCGCGGCTCGATGCGCACCGTCTGATCGAAGAATTCATGATCCAGGCGAATGTCGCCGCCGCCGAAGCGCTCGAGACCAAGCGATCGCCGCTCGTCTATCGCATCCACGATGCGCCGTCTAAGGAGAAGCTGATGGCGCTCGGCGAGTTCCTCACCACCATCGACATGAAGCTACCGAAAGCCGGAACGCTCAAGCCGGCGCAATTCAACCGCATTCTCGCCGATACGCGGAAGTCGCCGAATGCCGAACTCGTGGCGGAGGTTGTCCTGCGGAGCCAAAGCCAGGCGGAGTACAGCCCGCGCAATCTCGGCCATTTCGGCCTCAACCTGCGCCGCTATGCGCACTTCACTTCCCCGATCCGGCGCTACGCCGACCTGATCGTCCATCGCGCGCTCATCCGGGCCTTCGGGCTTGGCGAGGGCGGCCTCACGGACAAAGAGATCGACGAGCTCGAAGAGATCTCCGGCGCCATTTCGGACACGGAACGGCGCGCGATGGCGGCCGAGCGGGACACGGTCGACCGGCTGATCGCCGCCTACCTCGCGGACCGCATCGGGGCATCGTTCACCGCGAAGGTCTCCGGCCTCGTGCGGTCGGGCCTGTTCGTTCGCTTGACCGAGACGGGCGCGGACGGGTTCGTCCCCGCCTCCGCCATTGGAAATGAGTATTTCTACCACGACGAAGTACGCCAGGCCCTGGTAGGCGAAGACTCCGGCCTCGCCTATCAGCTGGGAGACCCGGTGGAGGTCCGCCTGGTCGAGGCCATCCCGACCGCCGGCGCGCTACGATTTGACATGTTGAGCGAAGGACGCAAGATCGCTAGTTCAAAGGGTAACCCACGGTCCCGCAGCGCGGATCGGAGCAAGATACGCGGGCGCGGAAAGCCGCGCGGTCCGCGGTCCAAAAGACGCCGGTAATGGCGTCGATATTGAACGCTGATAACCAAGGGCATGCGCCCATCGGAAGCGAGAGGAAAAGAAGAATGACGCAGGACGCAGGCCGGTCGACGGGCGAACGCCCCCTCCAGCAGTCACTTCTCCGGGGCATGATGATGAA
>JARRPE010000396.1:0-2534 GCA_037383205.1 Methyloceanibacter sp. | reverse complement strand
GCCATCGCGGACACGCTGAACCGCATTCGCGGACCCTTCAACGTTACGGGTCCATCGATCGCGGCGGGCGTGGCGGCCGTCCACGACCGCGCGCATCTTGAGGCGGCGATCGCGCATAACGAAACTTGGCTCGGCGACACAGCCGACAAGCTCGAGCGCATCGGCCTCACGGTCACGCCGAGCGTCGCCAATTTTCTGCTGGTCCACTTTCCGGAAGCACCGGGCAAGACGGCGCGCGAAGCCGATGCCTTCCTGCACGCGCGCCGGATCATTTTACGCCGCGTCGAGGAGTACGGGTTTCCCCATGCTCTCCGGATGACCATCGGCACCGCAGCCGAAAACGCGGCCGCGCTCGAAGCATTGAGCGCGTTCATGAGCGCCGAATCGACGGGCGCGGCATGACCGAGAAATTGTTCGACAAGGTTGCCGTCATCGGACTGGGGCTGATCGGCTCGTCCCTCGCGCGCGGCATCAAGAAGCGTGGACTTGCAGCAACCGTCACCGGCTTCGACGGATCGGCGGACGTTCGTACGCGGTCGCGCGATCTCGGGTTCTGCGATGGCATCGCGGATACGGTTGAAGACGCGGTGAAGGACGCGCAGCTGGTGGTCCTGGCCGTGCCCGTTGGCGCCATGGCGGCGGCGGCACAGTCCGTTGCGCCGCATCTCGCCGATGGCGCGATCGTCACCGATGTCGGCTCCGTGAAAGCGGCTGTCGTCCGGCAGGTCGCGGAGGCGCTCCCCGACCATGCCGCGTTCGTGCCCGGACATCCGGTCGCGGGGACGGAATATTCGGGGCCGGAGGCCGGCTTCGCGGAGCTGTTCGAGGGACGCTGGTGTGTCGTCACACCCTGCGCACGCTCGACCGAGGCCGCCGTTGAGAAAGTCGTCGCGCTTTGGACGGCGCTCGGGTCGACCGTCGAGACGATGACGCCCGAACATCACGACATTGTCCTCGCGATCACGAGCCATATCCCGCATTTGATCGCCTACAACATCGTCGGCACCGCAGCCGACCTCGAAGACGTCACCCAGTCCGAGGTCATCAAGTTTTCCGCCGGCGGCTTCCGCGACTTCACCCGCATTGCCGCCTCCGACCCCATCATGTGGCGCGACGTGTTCCTCAACAACAAGGAAGCGGTGCTCGAGGTGCTCGGCCGCTTTTCGGAGGACCTGGCAGCGTTGCAGCGCATGATCCGCTGGGACGACGGGCAATCTTTGCAGGACCACTTCGCTCGCACGCGCGCCATCCGGCGCAGCATTATCGACGCGGCCATTCGATGCACAAAGTCCCGCACGCCTGGACAGCGCGCACCGTGCCCTTTGCATCTACTCGATCCTGCATCGCGGCACGCCGAGCGAGCCGGGACTCGTTCTCGGGCTTGACGAAGGCGGCCGATGCGAGGGCGTGGCCTTCCGCGTCGCGCGAGGCGCCGAGAACGACACGGTTACCTATCTGCGTCAGCGGGAGCAGGTGACCGATGTCTACGTGGAGACCTATCGTGAGATCGCGCTGGCGAACGGATCGGGCCAAACGGTCACGGCACTCACCTTCATCGCCGATCCGAACCACGCCCAATACGCCGGGGCGCTGGACATCGAGACACAGCTGCGCATCGTCCGCGCCTGCAGAGGCCAGGCTGGTCCCAATATCGAGTATGTCCTGAACACGGTGGCTCATCTGGAGAGCTTGGGAACCCACGACCCGCTGCTCTTCGCTCTCGCCGAACGGCTCCGGAACAAGACCGACGACAGGCTTGGCGGCTAGCTGGCGGACTTCCACCGCACGAGCGCCTTGCCGTCGTGCAGCTCAGGCGCACCGAAAAAGTCTCCCTGCAGATAGGACACACCTGCTTTCTCCAGGAGATCAGCAGCGCGCTCGTCGCCCACCCACTCGCCCACGGTCTCCACGCCGAAGCGATGGGCCAGATCCAAAAGTGTCTGGACGAAGCTCTCATCGCTCGCATTTTCACCGATGTTCTCGATGAAGGACCCGTCGATCTTGACCATGTCGACGCCGAGGTTGCGAAGCGAGCGGAACGACGCATAGCCCGCGCCAAAGTCATCGAGCGCAACTCTGCAGCCGGCCTGCTTCAACGCGGTGACGAACGCGGCCGTTGCGGCCATATCGGCCACGGCCGCGGTCTCGGTAATCTCCACTGTCAACCGCTTCGTCAGCTTCCGGTCCTTGCCGGTCAGCGCATCGAGCGCATCGATCCAGTGCCGGTCCGTCGTGGATAGCGCAGAGACGTTCAGCGCCAGTTTTCGGGACGGTGCGGTACGCAGAAGATCGATCGCAAGTTCCAAGGCACGATGATCGATGAGTTTCGACAATCCGAGCTCTTCGGCGGCGGGCACGAACTCGTTCGCATCCAGAACCGATCCGTCCGGCAATCGCAGCCGCAATAGACACTCGTAGAACTCAGGATCGTGGGTTCCCGATGTCACGACCGGCTGGAGCGCGATCGCAATCCGGCGATCGTTCAGGGCACGGATGACTTCATCGGCTATGGCAATCGTGCGCTTGCGCTCGGC
>JARRPE010000395.1:0-1401 GCA_037383205.1 Methyloceanibacter sp. | reverse complement strand
TGGCAAACAAAGAGTGTGAAACCGAACCCTCAGAGCACGCGCGGCTATTTCGGCATCGGCGCCGAGAGCATCTCGAAGTCGGTCAATCTTGGCGGCCTGCTTCGGTCGGCGCATGCCTTCGGCGCGAGCTTCGCCTTCACCGTCGAGGCGGACGACCGCGCCCTCGAGAAGCGGGGGGACACCTCCAAGGCGGATAGTCACCTGCCGGTCTATCACTGGCGGACGGTGGACGAGATGCAGCTCCCCAAGGGGTGCAGCCTGGTCGGGATCGAAATCCTGGACGACGCCACAGATCTGCCGAGTTTCCCCCATCCTTTGCAGTGCGCCTACGTGTTGGGACCCGAACGGGGTGTACTGAGTGCTGGACTGCTTGCGCGCTGCGACCACGTAATTCGGATTCCGACGAATTTCTCATTGAATGTCGCGACAGCAGGGGCAATCGTGATGTATGACCGGCTTCGAGCTTTGGGCCGTTTCGCCCCACGCCCGGTCAGCGAAGGCACCGTCCCGCCGGCGCTGGCGCCCCATGTTCAGGGGCAGCCGAAGCGGCGCCGGGGCCAAGCGGGGGACCGGCTCGAAGGTCAGGGTCAGGGTTGACCTTTGGGTCATAACTAGGGAAGACTGCCGCCATTCATGCGTAGGGACTGCTCACGACACGGGGACGGGGACATGCGCCGAGCCGTTGTAGCGGCTTGTGCGGTGGTGGCGTTAAGCGCAACGCCGGTCGCCGCGCAGGAAGTCAAACTTGTTCAGAAATTCAACGACTGGGCCGCCTATGTTTCGCAAGGAAGCCCCAAGGTCTGCTTCGCCGTCTCTCAGCCGCGCAAGTCGTTGCCGCGGAACGTCCGGCGCGGACCCATCTATTTTTATGCCTCCGAGTACCCCGGCGACCAGATCTCCGGCGAGATCAGCGTGAAGATGGGCTACCCGTTTCCACCGGGCGGCAAAGTGACCGTGACGATCGGCAGCGACTCGTTCGAACTCTTCACCAAAGACGAGGGCGCCTTTGTCGAAAAGCCCGAGGATGAGGCCAAGCTCATCGAGGCCTTGAAGGCCGGCAGCGCCATGACCGTCAAAGGGCGCTCGGCGCGCGGCACCAACACCACGGACGAATATTCCCTGAGCGGCACGTCCGACGCGATCGAGCGCGCCGCCAAAGAGTGCGCCTCCGAAGCCGGCTAGGGCACACGCTCGTCCAATTCCCTCGCATCGTCGCAGGCGCAGTTCCTCAGGCGGAAGCGACCACCGGCCACCTCGGACCCGCGACATCTTGGCATTTCCGGCTCGCCTCATGATATGAGGAGCCGAGAAGGCACTTTGAGATGATGACGACCGCCACCATACATCCGGCCGAAGGGCCGCTGACGAGCGACACGGGCGCCCGGGAAAGCCTCGCCGGGC
>JARRPE010000394.1:0-1420 GCA_037383205.1 Methyloceanibacter sp. | reverse complement strand
GCCGCGCGGCTTATGACCGGTTCGGCCATGCGGCCTTCGACGGCCGATCCGGCTTTGGCGGATTCGGCGGCGGCGGTCACGGCTTTGGATCGGACTTCTCGGAGTCCATGTCGGCCATGTTCGACGATCTCTTCGGCGAGTTCATGGGTGCGCGCCGGCCGAGGCAGCGGTCCGGGCGCGAACGTGGCGCCGACCTTCGCTACAACATGCAGATATCGCTGGCCGAGGCCTATGAAGGCCGCAATGCGCAGATCCGTGTCCCCACCGGCGTCACCTGTGAAGAGTGTTCCGGGTCCGGCGCCAAGGCCGGCACCGCGCCTGTCAGTTGCCGGACGTGCGGCGGCGCCGGCAAGGTCCGCGCGAGCCAGGGCTTTTTCACGATCGAGCGCTCGTGCCCCACATGCGATGGCCGCGGCGAGATTATCGAAGACCCTTGTACAAGCTGCCAGGGCACGGGCCGCGTGATGCGCGAGCGCACATTGTCCGTGACGATCCCCGAAGGTGTCGAAGACGGCACGCGTATCCGGCTTGCCGGGGAAGGCGAAGCGGGCCTGCGCGGCGGTCCGCCCGGCGACCTCTACATCTTCCTCGCCATCAAGCCCCACGAGTTCTTTCAGCGCGACGGTGCGGACTTGTTCTGCCGCGCGCCGATTTCCATGACGACCGCCGCGCTTGGCGGACAGATCGAAGTCCCGACCATCGACGGCGGCCGCAGCCGCGTGAAGGTTCCAGAGGGCACCGAGAGCGGCCGGCAATTCCGCCTCAAGGGCAAGGGCATGCCGGTTCTACGCTCCAAGCAGCAGGGCGATCTCTACATCCAAGTCGAGGTCGAGACACCGAAGAACCTCACGCGCAAGCAGCGCGAACTGTTGCAACAGTTCGACGAAGAATCGAACGCGCAGACGAGCCCCGAGTCGTCGGGCTTCTTCGCCCGGGTCAAAGAATTTTTCGACGGCATCGGCGAGTAGTCATGCCCTAACCCGCAATTACGCGGATTATTTCGGCCCTAGCCTCTTTCGGTTCGGATGAACCGTCCCCACATGCATACTCGCGCGGACGGCAGGAGGGCGGCACCGGTGCGCTTCGCCAATTACCAAGGCGAAGGCGCGCCGCGCCTCGGCGGGCTGATTCAAGCCAAGGCCGAACCATCAAGGATCAACTACAACGGAGTCGCTGATGCGGTTGGTGTTTTTCGCAGGGAGCGCCCGGGAGGGATCGCACAACAAGAAGCTCGCCCGTTTGGGGCAGATGATTGCCGAGGCCAACGGAATCGAGGCCGTTTTCGCTGATCTCGCCGATTATCACATGCCGATCTATCACGGTGATCTGGAAGATGCCGAGGGCGTTCCCGAGAGGGCTCAGGCGTTCAAGGCCCTGCTTGGCGAATACGACGGCGTCATGATCGTCACGCCCGAATACA
>JARRPE010000393.1:0-2162 GCA_037383205.1 Methyloceanibacter sp. | reverse complement strand
ACCTGCCCCGTACACGGCGCGTGAGCGGGTGCTTCGGGTTCGCACGCGAGGTGGCTTGTGCCATTCGGTGGCGCATGCAAAATGCACCGAGCGCATCAAAAAAGCTTCGCGAGGACAACGATATGCGGTGGCGCGGCCAACGGCAGAGCGACAACGTTGAAGACCGGCGGGGAAGCGGCCGGGGGGTTTTCCGGTTTCCACTTCCCGGGGGCGGTGGCATGCGCTTCCCGTCGAGCGGCGGCGGTGGGGGAAAAGGCGGCGGCATCGGCCTCCTCGGTATTCTTATCATCCTCGGACTTGCGCTGTTTTTTGGCTTTGATCCTGGCGCCCTCATGCAAGGGTCGGGACCCACGAGCGGAAGCGGATCGGGATTTCCGGACATTCGCTTGCCCCAGCAACCGCGCACCACAAATCTTCCGGCACCCGGACGGCCGGGCGATATCGCAAAGCCGCAATCATCCAGCCAAGACGACTTGAAGAGTTTTGTCGCGGTGGTTCTCGGCACAACCGAGGACGTTTGGAACAATGTCTTCAATCAGCTCGGCGGGAGTTATAGGGAGCCGCGCTTGGTGCTGTTCGAAGGCTCCGTCCGTTCCGCCTGCGGTACGGGCATGGCGGCGATGGGACCGTTCTACTGTCCCGCCGATGAGAAGGTTTACATCGATCTGGACTTCTACCGCGAACTCAAGGATCGCTTTCGAGCGCCCGGCGACTTTGCGCAGGCCTATGTGATTGCCCATGAGGTCGGCCACCACGTTCAGAATGTGCTGGGCATTGCCGGCAAGGTGGAGGCGGCCAAGCGGCGAATGGGCCGCAAGGGCGGCAATGCGTTGCAGGTCCGCATGGAGCTGCAGGCGGATTGTTTCGCGGGGGTGTGGGCGCACCAAATGCAGGCTGACAAAGGGCTGATCGAGCCGGGCGATATCGACGAGGCCTTGAGAGCGGCGAGCGCCATCGGCGACGACCGTATCCAGCGCCAGACGCAGGGCTATGTGGTTCCGGACTCGTTCACGCATGGCTCGTCGGAGCAACGGGTGCGCTGGTTTCGCCGTGGATTCCAGAACGGCCAGCTTCAGGCCTGCGATACGTTCAATACTGATCAACTTTAGAGAGAAGTCTTCGCAGACAATTCGTGCTTAGTGTGGTGCGTTGTGTGCGAATCCGGCATAGGGTGTAATTCCTGAGCGGGGTCAATGAGGTGCGGTCTTCCAGCCGGCCCAATAACAAATAAGCGGGGTCGAGTTGACGATATCCCGGTGGTTTTTGACGGCGGCGGTCTTCGCTGTCTCGGTACACGTTTGCGGTGCTGCAAGTGCGTCCGATGATGAGGTTGTTCTCGGTACGACGGTGCCGTTGAGCGGTGCGCTGATACGAAAAAAGGATACGAACTCGCCATCAGCCGGCTAAACGAGCAGGGCGGGGTCACAGTGAACGGAAAGCGCTATCGTCTGAAGGCGCGGACGACAATTCGGACCCGATACACGCGCAGGAACTGATCGACCGGCTGATTCACACCGATGGTGTGAAGTTCATCCTCGGTCCGTATCATGCGGGCCAGAACCGCGCGGTGCTGACGATGGTCGAGCGCAGCCGGATCCCCATGGTCGATCCGCATTCGCTGCCGCGGAAGCAAGGGACCCGCCAACACAGCTTCTCTTTCGCTGTCGCTGCAACGGCCGACCAGTACTTTACGCCCGCCCTGGAGTTCGCAGCTGCCTTCAGCCGGAAATTCGGCAAGGCGGCCAACAGTCTGCGTGTCGCCATGGCCAGCGAGAATGACGCCTTCTCGCGTGAGGTGCGCGCCGGCGTCCTCTCCGACGTCCAGCGCCTCGGTATCGCATGCATCATCGACGACGAGCTTCCCGAAAACTTCGAGAGCATGTCTGCGACGCTGGATAAGGTAAAGCAACTCAAACCGGACATCTTGTTGGTGGCGGGACACGACAGCGCGGCCGTGACGGCGGTCAGCGAGATGGAGAAGGCGGGCACGCGCGTGCCGATGATCGCAGTCACCCATTGCGACACTGCCCAGCTTGCGAAGGAGAGTTCAGGATCCTCGAACTTTGTCTTCTGTCCGGTGCAATGGGACCGCTCGGCGCAGCACAAGGGCGCGCTGTTCGGAACAGCCGAGGAGTTCGCGCGTCTTTACGAGAAGACATACA
>JARRPE010000392.1:0-1505 GCA_037383205.1 Methyloceanibacter sp. | reverse complement strand
CCTTCTTCGGAATGGAGACAGCGCGAACCGGCGGCGGGAAGTAAGTCCCCGAGGACATCCGGTTCCAGATCTTGTAGAGGTTTCTTGCAAGGTCTTGCTCGAACATCTCCAGGGTCTCACCGTCTACCCCAGCCGCACCATGGTTGGCTTTGACCGCTTTGTAAGCTTCATACACTCGGCGTTTCTCTATTCGAAACGGCTTGTCTGTCGTACCACAGTACTCGACGCGGTTGGATAAGGCGTTGAGTTGATTCATAAAAGCGATTCTTGGCCTGGCAGCGAAGGATCGCACTCATGCAATCGATATTCTCGAACGCCTTATCCAGGGCCGTAGCCAAACACATCGACCTGTCTGCGACAAGGCGGGAGACGCTGTCGTGGCTGGCGCTGCTGATCATGCAACATGGAACGATCAGCCTGTGGCGGCTGGCGGCGTACGTGGCAAGCGCGGCGCAGACGGCTTCGGTGCAGCGACGATTTTATCGGTTCTTCCAGTTTGTGCGGCTCGACGGAACACACTCGGCGCGCGTGGTGGTCGAACTGCTGGGCCTTTCCGGCAAGCCGTGGATGCTGGTGATTGATCGCACGAACTGGGATTTCGGCAAGACCACGATCAACATCCTGATGATCTCGGTGGCGTGGAACGGCATGGGCATTCCGCTTCTGTGGATGTTGCTGCCAACGGCGGGAAACTCAAACACCGCGGAGCGCACCGAGCTTCTGGATCGTCTACGCGCGACGTTCCCGGACATGAAGATCGCAGCGCTGATGGGTGACCGGGAGTTCATCGGCGATGCCTGGATGGCCTATTTGCAGCGCAAGAACATCCCCTTCGTTTTGCGCCTGCGCGAGAACCAGCATGTCTTGCGCCCAGGCTATGTCGCTTTACCGATCTCCCTCATCGCCCGGCATCTCAAGGTCGGCGAAAAAATGGTCGTCAAAGGCAGCTGCCAACTCGGCTATGCGAAAGAGACTTTGTCCACCTCGGTACGGCTGGTGATAACGCGGCTCGCTTCAGGCGAGTTGCTGGCGCTGGCCTGTTCCGGCCGGGCGCGTCATGCACTCGCACGCTATCGCCAACGCTGGACTATAGAAACCATGTTCGGCAATCTTAAAACAAAGGGCTTCGCGCTGGAGGCAACGCATCTGACCGATCCGAACAAACTGTGCACGTTGCTCGCGCTTTTGGCATTCGCTGTAGCGCTTACGGTGAAGACCGGCGTCGCAAAGGCGCGTCTGCGTGCAATTCCAATCAAAAAACACGGCCGCCGCGCTCGGTCGCCGTTCGCCCTTGGCCTCAACACGCTCCGCAAAATCTTCGCAGCCGCAACTCCAGATCAAATAATCGCCTTCCTCGCCCAGCTACTGTCTCCGAAATTGCCCGTCAAACCCTTGCTCTCTTTGGCCTTTTGATCGGAGTCGAGTACAATGCTGACGACCTATTCGCTCTACTCGCTTCCGGCACCACAACGGGAAGGCTTCCGAATCATCATGACGCTGCCGAT
>JARRPE010000391.1:0-3283 GCA_037383205.1 Methyloceanibacter sp. | reverse complement strand
TGACGGACCTGGCTGAGGCCGGTATCCGCTTCAAGGATCTCGACACGTCCGAGAGCTCGCTCGAGGAAATCTTCGTCGACCTGGTGAGGCGCGACCAATGAACCTTCCCGCCATCGTCGCGATCTACAAGTTCGAAATGGCGCGCTGGATTCGTACGCTGCTCCAGAGCCTGGTGTCGCCCGCCATCGCAACCTCGCTCTACTTCGTCGTGTTCGGCGCCGCGATCGGCAGCCGCATCAACGAGATCAACGGCGTACCCTACGGCGCGTTCATCGTGCCCGGCCTCATCATGCTGAACCTCTTGACGCAGAGCGTGGCGAACGCGTCTTTCGGCATCTATTTTCCGCGCTTCACGGGAACGATCTTCGAGCAGCTGTCCGCACCGCTTTCCCCGTTCGAGATCGTCTCCGGTTACGTCGGCGCCGCCGCAACGAAGTCGATCGTTCTCGGCCTCATCATCCTCGGCACGGCGACCCTGTTCGTCGACATACGGATCGATCATCCATTCTGGATGGTGTTCTTCCTCTTGCTGACCGCCCTCACCTTTAGCCTGCTGGGTTTCGTGATCGGACTTTGGGCCGAAGGCTTCGAGCAGTTGCAGCTCGTACCGCTCCTCGTCATCACGCCGCTGACGTTCCTCGGCGGAACATTCTATTCGCTCGATGTGCTGCCGCCGGCCTGGCAGAAAATCTCCTTGCTGAACCCGGTGGTCTATCTCGTCAGCGCGTTCCGTTGGAGCTTCTACAGCACCGCCGATGTGCGCGTGGAAATCAGCCTCGCCATGATCGGCCTGTTCCTGGTCCTGTGTCTTGGCGCGGTCTGGTGGGTATTCAAGACCGGTTACCGGCTGAAGAGTTAGACGCCGGCTTAAGAGCTAGACGGTGGACGTTTTCTCCGCCGATCAATGTATCCAGTGGACACCTGCCTGCCATGAGGCTGGATGCGCGGCCCGGCATAGGCGATACCCGGAGCCCGTGATACTGAACGGACTAGGGCGGACCTCCAAGAAACATCCGGACAGGACGAAGCGCCGACGCTCGAGCGATCAATCGGGCCGTTTCAGATGGCGCTCTACGGCCTGGGCAGCATGCTGGGCGCGGGCATCTACGGTTTGATCGGTAAGGCCGCCGGCGAAGTCGGCAACGCGGTCTGGCTCGCTTTCGTTGTCGCACTCGTCGCTGCCTTGCTCACGGCCTTGTCCTACGCCTCACTAGGGTCGCGCTTTCCGCGCGCGGCCGGCGCCGCTTATGTCACCCAACGTGCCTATGGGTTTCCATTGCTCAGCTTCATGGTTGGTCTCGCGCTGATCTGCTCCGGACTCACCTCTGTCGCTACGCAAAGCCGTGTATTTGCCACCAACTTGATCGAGCTTTTCGGTCTCGACGGACTGCCAGTGGCTGGGGTGGCGCTGGGCTTCCTTTTGGTGATGAGCGGCATCGTATTCCGCGGCATTCGCGAATCGATGTGGGTCAACGTGCTGTGCACCATCGTCGAGGCTTCGGAGACACCGCCGGCGCCCGACGGAGACCTGACGTTTCTGATCGTCATTCAAGGCGCCGTGCTCGCCTTCTTCGCCTTTATCGGCTTCGAGGACGTATACAACGTCGCCGAGGAAGTCCGCGAGCCGCAGCACACGATACCGCTCGGCATAATCACAGCCATGGTGCTTGCCGCGATCCTCTATATCGCGGTGGCGATCACGGCGGTGTCCGTCGTGCCATGGCAGGAGTTGAGCGAGGCACCGGGACCGATCACCGAAGTCGTGTCGCGTGCCGCGCCCATCATCCCGCCGATCCTCTTCACGGGGATCACGCTGTTCGCCGTCGCGAATACAGGCCTCGTCAATTTCGTCACGGCCTCGCGACTGCTCTACGGCATGGCCCGGCAGTACCTGTTGCCAGACCACCTTGGCAGGGTGCATCGCCGTCGTCGGACGCCCCATATCGCGATCCTGGTCTTGTTCTTTATCCTGGTGCCGCTCGCCCTGATGGGCGCGATTGCAGAGCTGGCCGCCGCCTCGGTTCTACTGCTGCTCATCGTATTCGCAGCGGTGAACGGTGCGCTCTTCATCTTGAAGGGGCGCAAAGGCGAACCAACCGGTCGCTTCGAAATTCCACGAATCATCCCGGCGCTGGGCTTCCTCGTATGCCTCGGATTGATCGTCGTGCGCGTGTCGACCGGCGACTGGGAAGCTCCGGCAATTGCTGGCGCGCTCCTGCTCGCATCTTTCCTGATCTACCTGCTGATGCGGTGGCTCGATCCGGAGGCCATCAGTGAGATCGGCGAGGATACGGTCGAGGCCGAAGCACCGACGAAAAGTTCTTAGGGGCTTAAGGTGGCTTCTTGGGGCTCGGGCTCACTAGGGACTCGTCGTCGCGAGACTCCCGTTGATCGGCTTACGCGCGGACTGAGGTGTGACGCCGGAAGGCGTTCCCGTCGCTGGAGCGGATGACGCATCTTCAGATGGCACTGGCGAAGGCGCCGGCAGATTGTCCAACTCGTAGACATCGCCGAACGTCTTCACCGTGCCGTCCTCGCCCACGCACGACCGCCGTGAAATAGGTCATGTGCACCGGAACCGGCTTCTTCAGGCTGACGCGGCTCGTGTCGCCGCTTGCAATCTGCTGACGAACCGTTGCGCTGCTTGTGCCGTTGCTGGCGGCCAGGATGCGCTTGGCGAGCTCTTCGGCGTTGTCGACGCGCGGGTCCTTCGCGCCGTCGGCGCGGTTATCGCGCGCAAATTTTCCGCGCAGCGTCGTGGACCGCATGAAGACCTTGCGGTCGTTCGGAAAGAGGAACTGGACGTTCCCCATGATGTTCGTCCGCCCTGGCTTCTGAACGAAGGTGAGGCCCGACAGATTGGTCTTCCTCCAATCGATTGTCTTGGGGTCGACGGTCTTGCCGCCCCGTTTCACCGTGATGCCGTACTGATCCAGAATCGCGGTGTTGGCGGTTCCGCCGAAGAACGAGCCGCCACCCCTCAACTTGGGAAGCACGTCCCGGCGGATGACCGCTGACGGCACGATGCGTTCCGGGTTCAACACGATTTCCGTCATGTCGGCCGACAGGACCGGCGTCGGCGAGCCCGCTGCACCGACGATGGCCTTTTCGGACTGGACGGTTTTGCCGTCCTCCACCGCATACAGCATGAACTCGGGAATATTGAGCCAGACGTAGGTCGCGCCAAGGTCGTCGGGCATCCAACGCCAACGATCCATATTCCGCCGCAGAAGCAGGTCCTCGCTCTCAGACTTCGCGTTGGCGAGCGCCTTCTTCAACTTCG
>JARRPE010000390.1:0-1517 GCA_037383205.1 Methyloceanibacter sp. | reverse complement strand
GGCGATGCGCTTGTGGTCGGGGCTATGGGCTACCTGCGCGATACGGAAATAGGCATGGCCTTCGGCGAGCGCGTTGCCGTCGATCAGGATCGTCTCTTCGCCGCCGCCTCTGGGCCGCCGGCAGAAGAGCGGCTGCTGCCCGCCCGTGATGTAGCGCGTGTAGTAGTCGAAGGGGCCGTCGGATGCCGGCACGGTGGAATCGTCTTCCTTGATCCGGCCCTTCATCTCGGCGAACAGCGTCTCCTGCAGCGCCTCCGTATCCCCCATCGCGGCCTTCGTGTAGGCGTTTTCCGCCTCCAAATGCGCGCGGATATCCGGGGGGAGAACGGCGGGGTCGCGCATCACCGCCTGCCAATTGTCGGCGCGCAGCCAGGCGTAATCGTCGTCGCGGTATATGCCGTGATGGTGCGACTGGGAAGGGCGGTGCGGCGCGAGGGGCCCACGCGCCGGAATGTCGGGTTTGTTCATTGTGTAGGTCTAATTGGGGCCTAATTGGCCCATGATTGGGTTGGGTGTGTGCCACGCTGGAAGAGCGCACGCCACGGTCCGAAGCTAGCCCGACGTGTCGCCGTCCGCGCCGCCGGTGTCAAGGTCGAGGGCGCAGCCGTTGATGCAGTAGCGCAGGCCCGTATCACCGGGGCCGTCCGGAAACACATGCCCAAGATGGGCTTCGCAATTGGCGCAGCGGACCTCGACGCGCCGCATGCCGTAACTGCTGTCCTCGTGCTTCGTCACGGTGTCGGCAGCGGCGACATCCGTGAAACTCGGCCAGCCGGTGCCGGAATCGAATTTCGTGTCCGAGCTGAACAAGGCCGCGCCGCAGCCCGCGCAGCGGTACATGCCGGCGCGCTTTTCCTGATGGTACGGGTGGCTGAAGGCGCGCTCCGTCCCATGCTCATGCATCACATGGAACTGCTCCGGCGTGAGGTGCTCGCGCCAATCGTCCTTTGTGGTGGGGATCGGGGCGCCTGTCTTCTTGTGCGTGGTGCTCATGACTTGCCTTCTCGTTCGTCGTCTTCGTCGTCCTGGTGTTCGAGACAGAATATAGGATGGCGGCCGCAGGTCCCTAAGTGGTGTCACGCAAGCTTGATCTAGCAACGATTACCCGTGATCTCGCCCGTGCACGGTAAACGAGAGACTTCCCCCAATTCAAACCAACTCTGCGCACGCACCTTGAAAAGAAAATAGAGAACCGATCGTTCCAAGTTTATTTTCCCACAGTCTTCGCGAGCAGAACTGCGTTGCGAATCCGCGTAGAGGTGCTATGCGAAGCAAATTGATGGAACTAAACGTACTCTCAGCGGTTAGTTTCGTTAGTTTATTAGATTTAAGTCACAAAAACGGCGCAATTTGATGACTTTCAAGAGGCGCTTGATTGTTTGGAACACGAAATGAGTCGCAGTATCGGCGTTTGTAGCGTTCGATTTCGGGACGCTCGCGGTGTAAGGAAGCAAGATCATGGACGCAGTGGCGGAAAAGGACGAGCTTGTTGAACTGACGGCCGAGATCGTTTCGGC
>JARRPE010000389.1:0-1526 GCA_037383205.1 Methyloceanibacter sp. | reverse complement strand
GAATAAATGCTCCTAACGCACCCCGCAGCCCGAACCACTCAATATAGGGAGTGCGGTACCCTGGGAACAGGTGTCAGACGGACGCTATGGCATCAGCCTTAATCACCGACGCCAAGGGGGTGCCGAGGGGTGCTGAGGGCTAATGCCCGCCGCCAGGGGTTTCCGAGAGCCGCGCGTTCAGCCCTTCGAGGCGCACGGCCGCCTCGCCGATCTTGGCGAAAAGCTGCGATTCGATCGCCCGGGCATTCTCGTCTGACGTCGACTTGTCGCGGCGCGCCTCGGCGAGCTGGGCGCGCAAATTCTCCACATCGGCCCGCAGGGCCCACAGCTCGTCCGTCACCACGAGCGCAGCCATGAGAATGAGGCGGTCGTCGCCCACTTGGCCGAATTTCCGCCGCATGTCTTCCACATGTGCACCGATATACTCGGACAATTCGGCGAGATGGCTCTCTTCGCCTTCATTGCATTCCAGCCGGTAGGTCCGGCCATTCAGCGTCATAACGACTTGCCCCATCAAATGCTCCTAGCCTGCTGCCAGCCCGTCGCGGACCTAGCCCTCCATCGCGGGGGCCATATCCTTCAAGGCGCCCACGACGGCGTCGAGCCGGTCGGACACATCCTCGTTCGCCGCCTTGAGACGCCGCACACGAGTGCGCTCGGCCTCAAGATCGGCCAACAGCTGATCACGCTCGTCGGTCAAAAACTTGACCTGCTCGCGCAGTTCCAGGAGCTCCGCGGACTCGGCCTGACCGCGATCGTCCGCCAGGACCCGGCCCAGATGTCCCTCGAGCGCCTCCAGCGCGGCGTCGAAACGCGCGACGGGATCGCTGGGATCCATTTTCATCATGGTTTGCGCCATCGTATTCGCCCTCCCCGCCAGGCGTCTTCGGCTATCGCGAAAGCCAGCGGCCTCAAAAGCCATGTTCCGCATATGGAACAGGCGGCTGGCGAAATAAGTGGTGACGCCATGTTCAATCGGAAAGGGCGCGCCGACAAGCCTCTTCTCACCCAACCCTGTGCAAAGTTTGACAGTCCGGCGAGGCCTATGATTTGAGACAAGCCCTCGCGCCGCGCCTCCCTGCAACAATTGCCGTCTCCAGGCCTTAAGCCGACCATGTCCAAATTGAAGCCCCGATGCCGCCTTTACCTTCAAGTCGCGGCACCCTTCACCGCCAAGCAAAACGGGCAGCTTGCCCAAGCTTTGTCGGATCTGGCGCCGGCTTGCGTCCTGATCCGCGGCAGCGCCGACGAACTCGATCCGGTTGTCGTCGATGAGTTGATCGACCAAATCCAAGGCGCCGGCGCCGCCTGCCTGATCGAAGACAGCATCGCGGCGGCGGCGAACCTCGGCGCGGACGGGGTGCATATCGCCGCGGACGAAAATCTGTACGGCGAAGCCCGTAGGACCCTCGGCGACAGCGCTAATATCGGCGTGGGGTGCGGCCTTGGACGGCACGACGCCATGTCATTGGCCGAATCGGGTGCGGACTATGTGGCCTTCTCCGCCTCCCAAGAGGACGCGCGCG
>JARRPE010000388.1:0-3794 GCA_037383205.1 Methyloceanibacter sp. | reverse complement strand
GTTCCGTAAGAACAGCTCCATCAGTGTGCTTAACAGTCAGCGTAGAGTGGCTCGCCTCGTCATCACAGCCCCTCTTGCGACGTAAGGCCGGTGCCGACTTTAGGGTCACGAGCTAACGTTACACCCAAACTTGGGGGCAACCGCGAAACGTATCCGTTGCCTGGCGCATTTTGCGAGGTGGCTAAGCAAACGGGAGTACGGCTCAGGTATTCACTGCGATAGAGCAGCTTCCGCAGACGCGATTTGCGCCTTGACGCGCAAGAAGCTGTCGGGAGTTACGGAGATCGAGTCGATTCCGTGCTCGACGAGAAATCGTGCAAATTCAGGATGGTCGCTCGGGGCTTGACCGCAGATCCCGGTGTGGCTGCCGGTTTTCTTTGATGAGGCTAATAGCCGGGCGATTGATTCTTTGACTGCTGGATGGCGCTCATTGAACAGCTCGCTCAAGCGGTCGCTGTCCCGGTCGATGCCGAGCACGAGCTGAGTGAGGTCGTTGGAGCCTATCGAGAAGCCGTCGAAGCGCTCGGCGAACGCCTCGGCGAGGATGACGTTCGAAGGAATCTCCGCCATCACATAGACCTGAAGCCCGGCCCGACCACGCTTGAGCCCATGCTTCTCCATTTCCTCGATGACGCGATCGGCCTCCTCAGGCGTGCGGCAGAACGGGATCATCATGACGATGTTGGACAGGCCGATCTCCTCTCGGGCACGCGCGATGGCCTTGCATTCGAGCCCAAAGCCGTCGAGATAGTCGGGGCTGTAGTAGCGACTGGCTCCACGCCAGCCGATCATCGGGTTTTCCTCGTGCGGTTCGAACGTGGCACCACCCAGGAGTGTTTGGGATAGTAGGCCGCGGCGATACGGGCAATGCCCCTCGAGAGCTTGTCGACGAAGTAATCGGCCTTGGTGTCGTAGCCGGCCGTCAAACGCTCGATCTCCGTGCGTGCCGCTTGGTCGGTGATATCATCGAAGCGGATCAAGGCCATGGGATGAACCTTGATGTGGTTCGAGATGATAAATTCCATGCGGGCGAGGCCGACGCCATCGGCAGGCAAGCGCCACCAGCGAAACGCCGCTGCGGGGTTCGCGACATTGAGCATCGCCTTGGTCCGCGTCGTCGGGATATTTTCGATATCGATCACGGTCACGTCGATGTCGCCGATGCCATCATAGACGTGACCCTGGTCACCCTCGGCGCAGGACACAGTGACATCTTGGCCTTCGGATAGCTTCTCGGTCGCACCGCGTGCGCCGACGATCGCCGGAAGGCCGAGCTCGCGGCTGACAATGGCGGCGTGGCTGGTTCTCCCGCCATGATCGGTTACGATCGCCGAGGCCCGTTTCATGATTGGGACCCAGTCGGGATCGGTGATCTTTGTCACCAACACCGAGCCTGTCTTGAATTGCTCGATCTGATCGGCGCTGTCGAGTCGGCAGACCTTACCGGTGCCGATCGCTTCGCCGACAGCCAGCCCCGAGACCAGACACTCTCCTTTTTGCTTCAGCTTGTAGGTCTTGAGCTCGCCGGCCTCGCGGCGCGATTGGACGGTCTCGGGGCGGGCTTGCACGATGTAGAGTTCGCCCGTCTGGCCGTCCTTGGCCCACTCCATGTCCATGGGGCAGCCGTAATGCTGCTCGATCAGCACAGCCCAACGAGCGAGCCTCAGCGCTTCCTCGTCCGTAAGCACGAATCTGCGGCGTTCGTCTTCACTGGTGTCGGTAACGACGGTCGCGCCGTTCGCTCCATAGATCATCTTGCGGCGCTTGGCGCCGAGCGACTTCTCGATGATTGGCACGAGCGAAGGCTCGTCGAGCAGAGGCTTAAAGACCTGAAGTTCATCGGGGGCGACCATCCCTTGCACCACGGTCTCGCCGAGGCCCCAGGCACCGGTTATGAGAACAGAATGGGGAAAGCCCGTCTCGGTATCAATCGAGAACATCACGCCGGACGACGCGTGATCGGAGCGCACCATGGTCTGCACGCCAACGGAGAGAGCGACACTCATGTGATCGAAGCCGTGGTTTTCGCGGTACGCGATGGCGCGATCAGTAAAGAGCGAAGCGAAACATTTCTTGCAAGCCTCGGCCAGCGCTTGCTCACCATTGATATTGAGAAAGGTCTCAAGCTGGCCCGCGAAGCTAGCTTCGGGTAGGTCTTCGGCTGTGGCGCTGGACCGAACCGCGACCGAAGCGGCACCGTCCGCGCTCATCTCACGGTAAGCTCGGTAGATTGCTTCCTCAAGGTCCGACGGGAACGCTGTCGGCTAGATTGCCGAGCTTCTTATCGAGCGTGGCGATAGCTTGCGCAATACGGGGCTGCAAGTTATTGGACTCTATGAAACGCCAATAGGCGGCGGCAGTCGTTGCGAATCCCCCAGGCACGTTGATGCCAGCCTTCTCTAGCAGGCCGATCATCTCACCGAGTGAGGCGTTCTTGCCGCCGACGCACCCCACATCGCTGCGGCGAAGAGTGGAGAGTGGAAGGACCAATTCTCGCCGATCGCTCATGTTGCACCCTCTGATCAAGTGTTTTCACACCGGTCATCGTGAGCAATCACTCTATTCAGCGGAACTACCCTCGGGAAGGGTGTTTCGCGTTGATTGCCGTCAAGGGAAACGTCGCCCAGGGCTGAAGAGACTTAAGGCCGGCTCAGCTGACAGCTTCGATATGAACACCCTAGGGTCCATTTTTGTTATCGCACTCAAGCTACTAAGATGAGTGAGCGCTGGCTGTTCGAAAGCGACGGTTCCTACCTTTGCTTCTATGATGTCTGAACGGAAACCAAAACGTTGGTCGCAAGACGTCACCGCGCACTCCGATGCGCTCGACCTCGAGAAGGGCGTTTTCACGTTCGAGGACCCCAAGAGGATCGCCGCATCCCTTAAGCGCTCGGCAGAAGCAAGCACGCGCCGCAAGGCTGATCCCTTCCGCTCGGCCATGTCTATGCTGATCTTTTATATGAACCGCGCGGGCAAGAACTTGTCGGACGAAGACCGGGCGCGGCTCGACGCGACGAAGAATGAGCTTCGGCGCTTATTTGGGCGCCCCCCAGCGAAAAAAGCTTAGACCTCGCATATGAGCCTTGGGGGCGCAGGACATGGCGGACGCGCCTCGTGAGTTCGTCGAGGCCCGTGCGCCGAATGAGCCTTACCAACCTCGCCAATGGCGGCGAGCTTCACGTCTAAGATACCGCTTGGGCACACGGTAGACGATGTACCCTTGCGGATCGTCGTCACCGTCCCTGTATCTCGGTCGGTCGTAGCGGTATCGGGGATAGGCGTCTCTATATCGGGGGTGATCGTAAGCATATCCCGGTCCGACGTAGACACGGACGCCGCCGGCTGACGCCGTGTTTGTAACAAGCGTCGTCGAGAAGAGAGCGACGCCTGCAATGAGAACTAATGACATTTTCATCGCATTGCTCCATTGGTTGAGCAGAAGCATCTCACTGCTGTCGCAGACTGTCAAAATAACCGGGACTCGTGCGCCAGCTTTTCTAACGTCGCCGCCTAACTGTCGCTGGCATATTTGGTCGTATTGGCCCGTCGCATGAATAGCGACACAGAACATCGCCTACTTCCAAGCCCCTTCGATTTAACGCCGTACCATGATGTCCTCCCAGCCCTCGCTGAGAGGTATTCCGGTCATTGCGCCTCATAGGTCCTCACGCCGAGCTATCTTTGATCACAGGCCCTGGGGAGGTTGCTTCGCAAGTCTCTCGAAGATCCCAGCAACTTCGCTCTCTCCGGCGTCCTGGACAGCGCCTCTGGCAACCTCATCCGGTGTCCACATC
>JARRPE010000387.1:0-2167 GCA_037383205.1 Methyloceanibacter sp. | reverse complement strand
ACGTGACGGCAGACGGCGCCGATCTCACGCTCGAGATTGCGGACGCCCGCGTCGCGCGTATAGCCGTCTATGATCGTGCGTAGCGCCTCTTCGGTGATCTCGCACTGTTCAAGCTTGAGACCGCTAGCCTCCAGCTGGCGCTTGACCAGATAGCGCTTGGCGATCTCGACCTTCTCGTCCTCGGTGTAGCCGGGGATCTCGATGACCTCCATGCGATCACGCAAGGGCGCCGGAATCTGGTCGAGCACGTTCGCGGTGCCGATGAACATCACCTTCGAGAGATCAAAGGGGACGGCCAAATAATTGTCACGGAACGTGCTGTTCTGGGCCGGGTCGAGCACTTCGAGCAGCGCCGCGGACGGGTCGCCATGGAAGCTGGCGCTCAGCTTGTCCATCTCATCGAGCATGAGGACGGGATTACGCGTTTCGGCCTTGCGCAGCGCCTGCACGATATTGCCGGGCAGGGCGCCCACATAGGTGCGTCGGTGACCGCGGATCTCCGCTTCGTCATGCACGCCGCCAAGGCTGATCCGGCCGAACTGGCGACCCATGGCGCGCGCGATCGACTGGCCGAGCGAGGTCTTGCCGACGCCAGGCGGGCCGACGAAAATCGTCTCCTCGGAAAGCTTCGACCAGGGCAGCTCGATCAGCCAATCCAGATAGGTGCGGATCATGCCGTGCTCGGCGGAGGCCTCGGGCATGCGCTCCAGGCGGCGCAGTTCCTTCTTGGCCTGCGTCTCCGCTTCCTCCGACATCTCGGCCTTGTCGATGGCCTCCCGCAGCTCGGTAATTTCGGCTTCGCTGTCTTCGCCTTCGCCAAGCTCCTTTTGGATTTGGCGCAGCTGCTCGCGCAGAATGTGTTCGCGCTGGCGCCCGGACAGGGACTCTTGGGTCTGTTCACCAATCTGTTTCGAAAGGCGCAGAACCTCAATCTGCTGCACGAGTTCGCGCAGCACCTTGTCGATGCGGTCAGACACATCGAACGTCTCAAGGATCTCCTGCTTCTCAGCCGGGCTGATATCCATGACATTGGCGATGAAGTCGGCCAGCATGGACGGCGACTCAATCTGTTCCAGCGCTCCGCCGAGTTCGTCCGGCGCATTAGGCAGTAGCGAAAGGGCTTCGCGTGCGCGTTCGCGCAGCTGATGGACCCGCGCCGCAAGCTCGGTCGAGAAGACTTCGGAGCCGCCGACCTCTTCGACCCGCGCTGCAAGGAACGGGTATCCGTCGAGGAGCTCCAGTACCTTGAACCGGTTCATGCCGCGGACGACGAGGTGATGGGCACCGTCAGGCGAGGTCACATAACGCATGATCTCGGCCATGGTGCCGACACGGTTCAGCTGATCGGGGCCGGGGGTGTCGGCGGTCGGATCGCTCTGCAACAGACCGCCAACGGGCTTGCCGGTGTTCGCGGCGGCTTGCGCGCCCGCAACGGTCTGAGGCCGGCCAACCATCAGGGGGGCCACCACGCCCGGGAACAGGACGGCGTTGCGGGTGGGCAGCAGGATGACCGCGTCGTCCGGCAGGTCAGCATGAGCGGACTCCGGCGGTCCCGAGGCCGTTTCGGACTCCGCGGCCTCCTCATTTTTGTGCAGACTCTCTGTTGTCAGGTTCGCGTCTTGCTCATTCATGATGTGCACTTCAGTGATCGTGTTAGCCAGCCTTTGTAAATGTAAGTTTCAGGCACCCATTTTCCAGTTCTTGGCCGACGAGTCTCAATCGGCGGGAGATGGCGATGCGCCTCTCAAAGCGGCCATAGGGGATTTCGAGGCGGACGATATTCGCGCCACGTCCCGCCGCCGGCATTGCCCGGACGCCGGTGACGATCAGCGTCGTGTCTTCGATCTCGGCGCGAACGGCCTCGGGCCGGACACCCGGCAGGGCCGTGATCACGATCACTTCCCGCTCGGTCTCGAAAACATCGACTGGCGGCTCCCAGCAGGCAACGCTCGCGTCGCTGGACGGACCAAAGAATTGCCGATGAAGTTGCTCAGCCTCTTTGAGCATCGCGCAGGCTTCGGCAAACATCTGAGCCTTGGGATTACGCATGGCGCCTCGCTCTAGTCTTCATCCCTCGTTGCCGGGCCACATATCACGACCGGAAAAATGAGATAAAAGGGTAAGTCAACTTGATAAGCCGAACGGGTAACTCTTTGCGGCGCTTCTC
>JARRPE010000386.1:0-1575 GCA_037383205.1 Methyloceanibacter sp. | reverse complement strand
CGGCCGCTGGCCCGACCTCATCCGCCCCCTCGCCCGCGCCCGGCGAGTAGCGCTCAGCAGTCCAAGGGTAGGCAACCGTGTTCGGCCTGCGCCGGAAAGGGCGCGGCCTACCGCGCAAGGGTGTGTTTCTAGCGATCGTCGGGAAAGGGTGGCGCGCCGGGGAAGATTCGAACTCCCGACCCCCAGATTCGTAGTCTGGTGCTCTATCCAGCTGAGCTACCGGCGCAAAAAATATAGAACCGCAGTGCGTTAGCGGTCCTCGGCGTAGAGGGGCCGGCTAAAGCGGCGCTCTCTCAAGACCCGCCTAGGTAATACCTAGGGCCATCGATAGCAAGAGCCTCTGACAAGACTTGTCGCGATCGGCTCCCCGAGAGCCCCCAAAGGCATAAGTCCCGCATTTGCATCGCCCGTGACGCTGCTACACAACATTCCCGGAACGGTGAGATTGAAGAAATCGGTGAGACTGAAGAAATCAATGTCCTCGACGAACACGCCCGATTTTCTAGCCAAGCCTCTCGGCGAAATGAGCGAGCAGGAATGGGAATCCCTCTGCGACGGCTGTGGGCTCTGCTGCCAGATCCGGGCGGAGGATATCGATACGGGCGAAATCGTGCTCTCCAACGCAGCCTGCCGCCTGCTTTGCTTGGACACCCTTCGCTGCACGGACTACGCAAACCGCAAAGCCCGCGTCCCGGATTGCGTCAAGATCACGCCTCAAAATGTCTCGCAGCTCAACTGGCTTCCCCATACATGCGCCTATCGCGTCTTGGACAGAGGGGAAGCGCTCGCGGATTGGCACTATCTCATCTGCGGCGACAGAAACCGCGTCCACGAAGACGGACCGTCTATGAAAGATGAGCTTGTCAGCGAGGACTCCGTTGATTGGAGCGACTATGAGTGAGGGGATTTCCCCTCCACAACCGCAGCAGAGAATCCGACATGTTTGTCGGCTATACTGGCCGCCACAACGTTCAAGGGAGAAGCAATATGACTCGAATTTTCTCGAAATGGGCCGCCATGATCGCCGCCGCCGTGCTGGCTTTGACGCTCGCCGGCTGTGATGCGCCGAAAGAAGACACATCCGGGACTGAGAGCAGCAGCTTCGTCGGCAGCTACTCGACCAAGGATACGCAAGGCAACGATATGTCCGTAACTCTCGACGAAGAGGGTTCGGCGATCGGGACCCAGGGCGGCGACAATCTGACCGGCTCGTGGAAGGCCGAGGGCGACACCGCCACCATTACCTGGACAGATGGATGGGTGACGAAGATCACCAAGGACGGCGATAGCTACAGCAAGACAGCCTTCAAAGACGGCAAGGAAGAAGGCAGCGCCGTCCCGGCCGAGAAGGAATAGCAGGACGCCTCTTCAGAAGCGCCTCTAACGGCTAAGCACGGCGGCGCCGCGCCCGCTCCAGATCAACGACCAGGTCGGGGATCGTAATGCGGAACGTGGCGCCGCCGTCGTTTCTGACGAGCTCAATGTGGCCACCATGGGCCATGACCAGCTCGGACGATATGGCCAACCCCAGTCCCGAACCACCCTTCCGCGCCACGCTTTGAAAGGGCTGAAACA
>JARRPE010000385.1:0-1591 GCA_037383205.1 Methyloceanibacter sp. | reverse complement strand
CGTGGTTCCTGCGGGTGCACGTGGTTCCAACGTGTAGGTCCATAGGGTTTTGCCGAGCTTGGTCGGTGGTCTCGTGTCGACGACCGCATGGGATGAGTGTTTAGGGATGACCGTATTTTCCACCGCGGCGGCGTACCTCCGCCACCATCGTCCTGAGCGCCCCGTGCTAGCCTTGCGGCCCCACGCAGCGAAGCGGGCCGCTAAGTGGTTCCTGACCAATTTTCCGGGGCGTGTCCTGTACGCGACCAAAGCCAACGACGCGCGGCCTGTTCTCGATGCGCTGGTCGAGGCCGGCATCAGCAGCTTCGATGTCGCGTCGCTGGCCGAGATCGAGCGTGTCAGACCTGTCCCTGGGGTCGAGATTTTCTACATGAACCCCGTCAAGTCGCGCGGCGCTATTGGGCGCGCCTATCGCGATTTCGGTGTGCGCTGCTTTGCTTTCGACTCGCACGACGAGCTAAGCAAGATCTTGGCGGAGACGGACCACGCCGACGATCTGACGCTGTTCCTGCGAATCGCTTGTCCCAATACGCATAGCCTGATCCCGCTCGAAGGGAAGTATGGCGCGAGCGTCGAGGAGGCGCCGGCGCTTCTCTTGCGCGCGCGGCAGCACGCGACCCGCCTCGGAATCACATTCCATGTTGGCTCGCAAGCCGTGGTTCCGGCGGCCTTCGGCGAGGCGCTGACCCAGGTCGGGCAGCTCATCGTCTCGTCCGGTGTGCTGGTGGATGCTGTCGACATCGGCGGCGGGTTCCCGGCGCGTTACCCGCATTCGGACCCGCCGGGGCTCGACCTCTATATGTCGGAGATCGTTCGGGCGGCCGATGCGCTGGCCGTCAAACATTCTTGCGAGCTTCTCTGCGAGCCCGGCCGGGCGCTCGTCGCGGAAGCGGAGTCGGTGATCGTGCGTATCGATGCCCGACGCGGAAATGCGCTCTATGTCAACGACGGCGGCTTCGGGTCGCTGTTCGACGCGGCGTTCTCAGGCTTCCGCTTTCCGGTGCGCTGCGTGACGCCTGGCCGCGAAGACCTTGGGGAGGCCGACACCGCGTTCGTCCTCTACGGCCCCACTTGCGACAGTGCCGACTACATGCCGGGTCCGTTCGTCCTGCCCGCTGCGATCGGCGAGGGCGACTATCTGGAAATCGGCCAAGTGGGCGCTTACGGCCGCGTTCTGGCGAACCGCTTCAACGGCTTTGGCGACTTCGAAGAGATAACGCTGACCGACGAGCCCATGCTGTCGATGTTCGCCGATGCGGAGCTGCAAGCTGCGGACGATACGCGCTCGATCAGCATCTGATTTTCCAGGAAGGGCGCTTCGGATGGCGCTGGTCCGACTCCGTCGAGCTTCGCACCAAGTCAGCCGTGCCAAAGTAAGAGGGCCTCGCTTGTGATTTAAGCGGGCCCTCTACGTGCGTCTGACCAAGTCTTGTCCGTCAATGCTCATGGGAATGCTGTGCATCGCGAATTGCTGCTTCGTGATACGACCCGCTCCCGTAGTCCACGTAGGCTACACCCATTGACGTCAGGAGATCCTCAGCTGTGTGTGCGCCGTACTGGCCGCCACTCAGTCCCGAGCGGCCGCCTTTCG
>JARRPE010000384.1:0-2810 GCA_037383205.1 Methyloceanibacter sp. | reverse complement strand
CGACATGAATATGCTCGAGAAGGTGTCGCAGCCCCGTCACACGATCGGCATGCAGAAACCCTGCAACAGCGCGGCGCAAAGGCGGATCTGGTAGCGCCCGCAACGCGACAACGATGTAAGCCTCATCGGATATTTGTCGCCGTTCTGAAGTGATCTGCTAAATCCAACGATCAGCTTTGCGGGTGTAAAAGCGGACTTGTTCTGGGCAAGATTTGGACCCTATCTTGAGCCCATTATGAGACGTGTTTGGCCCCTCGCTGGTTTGACGGCGCTCATTCTTCTCCTCGCAGGTGGTCTGTGGTTGCGCAGTGACCGCCAACCGCAGCGACTGAACATTATCTTTCTGACCGTGGAGAGTTGGCGCGGCGAAACGGCGACCCCAGAGTGTATGCCGAACCTATTTCGGGCAGCAGCGGAGGGATCCCGATACGCCAACCATCGCGCAATATCGGCCTGGACCGCGCCCAACATCATCGCCGTGCTGACGGGATTGTCGCCGTTCGAGCAGGGCGTGCACGCGCGTGGTCAGTCAATACAGGCTGAGCGTGACGTCTTCCTTGAAGACTTGGCGGCAAACGGATGGCACGTCGCGGGCCTCCAATCCTTCATGGCCATCGACGTCTTCCGAAATCTCGGCCTCACGGTAAAGCCGAAGACGGACCCGTTCGACTGGCTCACGGCGCGATCTCAAGCGGGCAAGCCGTTTGTGCTGTGGCACCACTACCTGAACACCCATCTGCCCTATGCGCCGTCCGAAGAATTCCGCGGCCCGTATCGCGACCTTGCTGAAGAGCTTGATCCAGCAGCCCGCGCGCGGCTGGACGTCGTTCAGACCGCGTCGACCATCCCGACCGGCACCGTCGACTTCGAAGACGGTGATATCCCCGCGGTTCGTGCGCTGTATCTGGGCGGGGTCGCCGAGTTCGACACATGGTTCAGCACGTTTTGGGAGTTTTTCAATCGGTCAGGGCTTCGCGACACAACGATATTAGTTGTCACGGCCGACCATGGCGAGGAGCTCTTCGAGCGCGGCAATGTCGGTCATGCCTCGACCACCCGCGCCGGTCATCTCCATGAGGAGATCTTGCGCATCCCGTTGTTCATCTGGTGGCCGGGTCAGCACACAGGGAGCATCATTGAGGATGCGACGGATCACACCGACATCGTCCCCTTGCTGCGGCGCCAACTCGGCCTGCCCTCGCGGCAAGAGGCTCCCGATGAGGACTCCTATTTTGCCGCAACCAGTCTGTCCGGTTACACGGAAGCAGACCCCAACCAGCCCTCCGGTTTTGAGACGGCACTCATCCAGGATGGCTGGAAATTGCGGTTGCGGCAACTACGGGATGGCCCGGTCGTGCCGCACCTGTATGCCCTGGAAGCTGATCCAGCCGAACTCCATGACCTTGCTACGGTTCGCTACGCCGACATTGCAGATGGCGCGCGCCTGCAATGGACCGGGGACCCGTCAGGACAATACGTCGTTGAATATCGTGCCGGTGAAGGGCCGTTCGCGCTCGATGGGGTGCTCGATGTTGCGGGAACGACAAAGGACTTTGGGACCGTTGGTGAATTCTACTGGCGCACGTGGGTGGTTCCCTATCGCCAGATCAGGCTCCGCGTAATGCCCGAGGGACGCGAGAGCCTTGCAAGCGAGTGGATCGAGCTGACACTTGCGCCCTGATCATCGCTGACAAACGTAAATGCCAGGCGCAGGCCCGAGTGGCGGAAGTCCCTTGCTCGGCGCAGCCATCTTGGGAGGCGTGATCTGTTCGCCACTTCCGTGGTCCTTCAGCCATTCCGCCCAGATGGGCCACCACGACCCATGCTTTGGAGAGGCCAGTGACAGCCAGGTATCCGCATCAACATAGGGATCACCAGGGCGGCGGACGCCTACGTGGAAAAGCCGTCCACGATGCCCTGGCTCGGAGACAATGCCCGCGTTGTGGCCGCGATTGGTGAGCACAAAGGTAATCTCTGCGTTGGTGAAAAGATGAATCTTATAAACTGAACGCCATGGCGCGATGTGGTCGGTTTCCGTGCCTGCGGCGAAGATCGGTACACTGATATCTTTCAGTGCGATGACACGCCCATCAACCGCATAGCGCCCTGCGCTCAAGCGGTTCTCGAGAAACAAGGCCCGCAAATACTGTGCGTGGGTGCGATATGGCAGACGCGTTTGGTCCGCGCTCCAGCTTTCAAAGGCGTTCGCATGCTCACGCTCACCGAGCCAATATTCTTGTGTCATCCTGGACCATATGAGCTCATTCGGACGAAGCGCTCTGAAAGCGTTGGCCATTTGTTTGGTGTCGAGAATGCCCTGCTCCCACATCAAGTCTTCGACGAACGCAATTTGGCTTTCGTCAACGAACAGCATGAGGTCCCCAGCCTCGCTGAAGTCGGTCTGCGCTGCGAGAAGTGTGATGCTCGACAGCCGATCGCCATCGTCACGGGCCATCGTGGCGGCAGCGATGGCGAGCAAGGTGCCACCGATGCAATAGCCGCACGCATGAACGCGTCGCTCCGGTAGAATTGTTTGTATTGCATCGAGTGCCGCCATGACCCCGTGGGTGCGGTAGTCATCGAACGTGACGTCGCGGTCAGCTGCTGTTGGATTGCGCCAGGAGATCATGAAGACCGTGAACCCCTGAGACACGAGGTATCGCACCAAAGAGTTCTCAGGCTCTAGGTCCAAAATGTAGTATTTCATGATCCAGGCCGGGACGATCAGGATTGGCTCGGCGCTGACTCTTTCGGTCGTCGGACTGTACTGAATCAACTCCATAAGGTCGTTACGGTAGACAACGCTACCC
>JARRPE010000383.1:0-1598 GCA_037383205.1 Methyloceanibacter sp. | reverse complement strand
TCTACAGACGGCGCCGTTGATCTGCTCGTCGTCGACTTCGTGGTCCCCGGCTCGATGCGCGCCTATGCCCGTTTCGACGCGGGGAAACTCGCGGCACTCAATCATAGTGACGACGCCGCGCTCTTGGGCAAGGGTCATCTCGCCATGACCATCGACCGCGGTCAGGATGCGGAGCGCTATCAGGGCGTGGTACCGCTCGAAGGCAGCAGCCTTGCCGAAGCCGCGGACACATACTTCAAGCAGTCCGAGCAATTGCCGAGCTTCCTGCGACTCGCCGTGGCGCGGCACTTTCAAGCCGGGGATAACGGCGAGGGAATGTGGACCTGGCGGGCCGGCGGGCTGCTCGTTCAAAAACTGACCCGCGAAGGCGGCATCGTCAGCCCCAAGCGGTTCGAGGAAGATTGGACCCGGGCGAAATCGCTCGCGGAAACCGTCGAGGATCATGAACTGCTCGATCCAACGCTTGCGCCCGAGCGGCTCCTGTTCCGTCTCTTTCACGAAGAACAGGTGCGCGTCTATCACGCCATCGAACTCACGACCTATTGTAGCTGTTCGCGCGAACGCGTCGGCGAAATGCTCCAGCGCTTCTCGCGCGAGGAGCTGGAAGACATGGTGGTTGACGGTCAGCTGTGGGTGAACTGCGAGTTCTGCAACGCACGCTACGACTTCGACCCGAAGGATTTCGGCGCAGAATAGACGTCGCGGCTTGCCTCTTAGGCTCTCATCCGCTGGGTCAGCTTCGCGAGAAACTCAAGACACGACTCGATCTGCGAAATCGCAACGAATTCGTCCGCCGCGTGGGCCTGCGCGATGTCGCCGGGCCCGCACACCACTGCCGGACAGCCGGCGTTCTGGAAGAGCCCCGCCTCCGTGGCATAGGACACGCCGCTTGCCCGGTTGGCGCCGGTCAACGTCATCGCTAACGATACGGCCTCGGAGTCCGGCGCCGCCGAGAAGGCTGGCACGGACGTTTCGGTCTTCGTGTCGACGGAAGCCGTTGGCGCCACGGCGCGCATGCCGGGCAACAGCGTCTCCTCCGCGAAGGCCGCCAGCCGCGACGGTGCATCCTTGGCCTTGGTGCCGGGCAGCCCGCGCAGCTGCCACAGCACGTCGCAATTGCGGGGCACGATGTTGGGCGCGGTGCCGCCGTCGACCATGGCCACCATCACCGTGGAGTAGGGCGGTTCGTAATGCGGGTCGTTCTCGGATGCAGCGACGTCGGCGGCGATGCAGTCGATTTCCTCCACCAGCTTCGACGCGGCGGAGATCGCGTTCACGCCGATCGCGGGCATGCTCGAATGAGCTTCCTTGCCGGTCACGCTGGTGCGGAACACGTCGATGCATTTGTGCCCGTCGATGACCTGCATGCTGGACGGCTCGCCCACGATCACCACGCGCGGGCGCGGCAGATCTTGCCCAGCCGCGCGATCATCGGCCGGACACCGACGCACCCCACCTCCTCGTCGTAGGAGATGAGGATGTGAATGGGTTCGGTCAGCGGCGCGGACTTGAACAGGGGTACGGCGGCGAGCACGCAGGCGATGAAGCCTTTCATGTCGCACGTCCCCCGGCCGTAGAGCTTGCCATCGCGCGTCGTC
>JARRPE010000382.1:0-1600 GCA_037383205.1 Methyloceanibacter sp. | reverse complement strand
GCCGAATCGATACTGAGACTCGAAACCGGCCAACGCGGTCGCAACATCCTCGACCATCGCCTCGTAGCTCGCAGCCGTGACGTCTCGCCCGCCGTGACGCTCGGCCAAATTCACGACGCCAAGCGGCAAGGACGTCCAGGCCGCGATCGCGTCTTGGATGGCCGCCCGGCTCTGTACGGACTGCTTCCAGTCCTTGCCCAGCTTTCGCAGATCGAGCCAGATCAGCTCCGAGCTGCCGCCGCCGATATCAAACACGAGCGCCCAATCGCAAGCGCTGTCCAACAGGGAGGCGCACCCCGATACGGCGAGTTTGGCCTCGGTCTCGCGTCCGACGATCTCGAGCGCGAGGCCGGTTTCGTTCTCCACACGATCGATGAAGGAGGCCCCATTGGTGGCGATACGGCAGGCTTCGGTAGCGATCAACCGCGAGCGCGTCACGCCGCGGCGGCGCATCTTGTCCGCACAGATTCGCAAGGCCGCGATCGTCCGCTGTTGGGCGGCCTCGCCGAGCTCGCCCGTGGCCTGCACGCCCTCGCCCAGACGGATGATTCGGGAAAAGGCATCGACCACCACGAACCCGCGCCGGGACGGCTTCGCGACCAGCAAGCGGCAATTGTTGGTTCCGAGATCGAGAGCACCGTAGACGGTCTGACTGGAACGTGCGGGGTCGCGCGCATCGCGCACGCCGCTCTCCGAATCCCTGGCTGCCCCGGCAGGACTTGCCACTGGAATGCCCGCAAAAGAGGGCATCCCTGGCGCCGCAGCGCTTACAGCGCCACTCTCGCCGGCATCGCTCCGCATGGCAGAGGCGCAAGGTGGCGCACCGGCATCACGCGAAGAATCGGGTTTTCGCGCCCGCTCGTCGCGGCGCGGATTCCCGGCAGCCGTGCGGGCAATTCCGCTCGGCCCAGTCACAATTTTCAACCTTTCGAGCCTGCCGGAAGGCGCTTTCTCACCCGTTCCAGCGGCCACAGCGTTGGTCCTATGCGACCAATCTACCAATCTGTTCAGGCAGGTAAAGCCCGAGCGCCAAGCGGGCGGTGGCTTGTCCAAGCTTCAACCGGCTCCCGGCGCGTCCGGCGGCCCCGCGGCCATGGTCTGGGGGTCGGCCCTGGACAAGGCAATCAGCGTTTTAAGGTCCGCGAGAGGTTTCAGGTCGTCCGCCGGAACCCCGTCCGCGGCCAGTTCCGTCATCACGGCCTGCAGGCACTTCAGCCCCAGCACGGCCTTGTCGACGGCGCTATCCGCATAAACCTGCCGCAGCGCCCGAAGCGCCGCGGAAATGCGATTTGCCGATGGTGAAAGCTCGGTCACGCGCGGGATGATAGAATCAGGTTCTGGACAATGTGTTACTGACGGCTCCTTTCAGCCGAGCGGCGGCAGCCTAAAAAGGGGGCCACGACAACACCAATCGGCTGGCCTTGGCCGCATCGATGGGCTTGCCAACGGCCCTCCCGAGCGACTAGAAGGAACGCCCAATTCCGTGCTTCGGATCGCACCCCGGCCCCGAAACGGGCCGGCACCGCCAGGATTGGTGGGAGATCGTCTAATGGTAGGACAGCGGACTCTGACTCCGTCAATCTAGGTTCGAATCCTAGTC
>JARRPE010000381.1:0-1609 GCA_037383205.1 Methyloceanibacter sp. | reverse complement strand
AAATCTAGGCTTCCTCTGTACCCGGAGGAGGGTCTAAGCGGCAGCCGCGTCCGACAGTGCTTGCACGATGTCGGATACCACCGTCTTGACGAGGCCCTCGTCGTCGCCTTCGGCCATCACGCGAATCACGGGCTCCGTGCCCGACGGGCGAATGACCAGACGGCCGGCATTGCCGAGCCTGGATTTTCCGTCATTGATCGCGCGTTGCACCCCAACATTGTCGAGTGGCAGGCCGTTCTTGTAGCGGACGTTCTCAAGGACCTGCGGAAGCGGTTCGAACCGATTGCAAACTTCGCTGACCGGACGGCCGCTCTGGACCACCACGGCGAGGATCTGCAGGGCCGTGACCAGCGCGTCGCCGGTTGTCGAGAAGTCCGACAATACGATGTGTCCGGACTGTTCGCCGCCGACATTGTAGCCGTGCTGGCGCATATGTTCGGTCACGTAGCGGTCGCCGACGGGCGTTCGCGCCATGCCGAGCCCGAGGTCTTCCATGTAGCGTTCGAGCCCGAGATTGGACATCACCGTGGCGACGATGCCGCCGCCGGCCAGCCGGCCGCGCCGAAGCCAAAACTCGCCGATGACCGCCATAAGCTGGTCGCCGTCGATGATGCGTCCGTTCTCGTCGACGATCACGACCCGGTCGGCGTCACCATCGAGCGCGATCCCGATATCGGCACGGACTTCTTGAACCTTACGGATCAGGTTTTGCGGCGATGTGGAGCCGCAATCCTTATTGATGTTGAGACCGTTCGGCTCGACGCCGATCTTGATGACCTCGGTGCCAAGCTCCCAAAGCGCTTCGGGCGCGACCTTGTACGCCGCGCCGTTCGCGCAATCGATGACGGCGCGGATTCCGTCGAAACGCAAATTGCGCGGCAGCGTGCGCTTTGCGAACTCGATATAGCGCTCGCAAGCGCTTTCGATACGGGTCGCGCGGCCGATCCGTTCGGGCGATGCAAGCAGCCTCGCCGAATCGCCCTCGATAAGCGCTTCGATCTGCCCCTCCTTCTCGTCGCAGAGCTTGTAGCCATCCGGCCCGAACAGCTTGATGCCGTTGTCGAGATACGGGTTGTGGGACGCTGAGATCATCACACCGAGATCGGCACGCAGCGAGCGCGTCAGCATCGCCACGGCAGGCGTCGGCATCGGACCGAGCTGAAACACGTCCATGCCGGCGGCGGTGAAGCCCGACACGAGCGCGGACTCGATCATGTAGCCCGAAAGCCGCGTGTCCTTGCCGATCACCACGCGATGACGATGGGAGCCGGTCGTGAAAAGCTCGCCGGCGGCCATGCCGACCTTGAGCGCGACCTCGGACGTCATCGGATGCGAGTTGGCGCTGCCACGGATGCCGTCCGTGCCAAAATACTTCCTGGCCCTCCCGGTTCTTCCCCCGTCCTTGCCGCCAGGCAAGCGCTTCCCGCCGCCCGGCCAATTGTTCGAAATTCTATTCCCGCCCGTCGCGAGATGTCTCGGCGATGCCCTCGAGCGAGTGCGCCGATTATGCGCCTGCCGATGGCCAAATGGGTTCAAAAAATGTAAGCAAAAGTTACATTTCCGCACGCCAAAAAAGGCAAATTTTCCTTAATTTTCAGCGCCGAACGTG
>JARRPE010000380.1:0-3057 GCA_037383205.1 Methyloceanibacter sp. | reverse complement strand
CTAGATGGCGGCGTGAGGCTTTCCGATGGGCAGCCCCTGCTGGGGGCCTCAAAGACCTTCCGCGGTGTCGTCCTTGCGGTCCTTCTGACACCGGTCGGGGCGATGTTTATTGGACTGACTTGGCAGGTCGGGTTGGTGGTCGCAGGCTCCGCCATAGCCGGGGACCTCTTGTCGAGCTTCCTAAAGCGGCGCATGGGGCTCCGTCCCAGCGATCAGGCCATGGGGCTCGATCAAATCCCAGAGTCCCTCTTACCACTCTTTGCCGCTCGGTGGCTGCTCCCGGTCACCCTTGTCGATGTCGTCGTAGGCACAGCGCTCTTCTTCGTTGGAAGCGTTCTCGTCTCCCGTCTTCTGTTCAAGCTGAACCTGCGGGATAAACCCTACTGATCGATGCGTTGAAGGCGGTGAAGGGTAATCTCAGGCGGGCAATTGAAGCGGACCGGGACTACTGAAGACCCTGCGCCCACTGCCGTATACCCGATCATGCCGTGGTGTCGCCAAGCGCCAGACCCCAAGTCTCGTGGCAAGACAGCACTCAGCGTGAGGGGAATGCCGCCGGGGAGGCAAATCTGTCCCCCATGGGTGTGACCGCTGAGGAGCACGTCGAAGTCCGCATGGGCGGCCTGCCGATAAATCTCGGGTGTGTGCGTTACGAGGATCGAGAACTCTTCATGCGGGATGCCTTCCGCGGCTTTCTCGACATTGTCCGCCCGGTAGAAGTGGGCGTCATCGATCCCCACCAGATGGATGCGGTCCCAGGCCTCCAATCCCGGGAGCATACGGATCGTGTCGTGATTGCCGAGGACGCCGTAGACTTGGCCTTTGAGCGCAGCGCGTAATCCTTTCATGCCCTCGAGGGCGGCATCGTAGGGCCCCCATGTTTTCGCTCTGTAGTCGCCGGTGAGAAGACAAATGTCGTAAGAGAGATCTTCGACGATGTTGATCACTTCGGTTATGGCGTCCGCGCTATACTCCACGTGCAGATCGCTGATCTGAAGCATGGTGAAGCCATCAAAGGCCTTCGGCACCTGCGGCGTCGAAATGACGTTTTGCTTAAGGACGACCTTGGCGGCGTTGCGTCGGCCGCGCCAATAGAGCCCGCTGATCATGAGCAGCGCACGAATGATCTCGTGGCCCAATGGCGTGTTCTCAATATGGAAGAAGTTGATCCCCTGCCCGAAGACTTGTGCCTCGTGGTCGTTCTCTACGCCGAGGCGCTGGCGCGCATGGCGCCGTCCCAGGCGCGTTTCGAGCAGCTTTAGGATTCGGTCCTCTGACATGCGCGTTTCGCGACTCCTTTTAGATAGATGTCAGCCAATCATAGGTATAGGCGCTGGGGTCTGCCTGGTGTTCTCCGCTAGCATATCCAACTAGGGACCCCAAACAGGCCGGGTCGTCGACTAAGGCTGTGCGCCAGGACCTCGTCATTTCACCCTATTCGGAGACTCCGTATACTCCTCAAAAATCTACGATGATACGGCCCGTTCCTTGTCCAAGATCAAGGCGCTATCAGCGGCTATGACTTAGAGGCAATTAGGGTTGATAATCCGGAGCTCGGACGAGGCGATGACCAATCGGAAAATCTCAGAAATTACACATGGTCAGAGGCTGCTAGCCTTGGTGGGGAAGACTCCTGTCGCGGAAGCCTGCCGGTGCATCTGGGAAACCCGTAAGGGCTCCGTCCTTGTGATCGATGAAGAACACCGGCTTCTCGGCATCTTCACGGGGCGGGATGCCGTTCGGGTTCTCGCTGACGGAAAGGATCCCGAGACGACGCTCCTACTGGACGCAATGACGCCCAAACCCATCACCATCACGCCAACGACAAGAGCCATCGATGCCCTTCGCAAAATGCACGAGCACGGGTTTCGTCACCTTCCTGTTGTCGACGATGGCAAAATCTTGGGCGTCGTCTCGCGCGGGGACTTCAAAGGTTTAGAACTCGATCTATTAGACTAAGGCGTTCCTAGTGTGGAACGCGTCCGCTGACTTGCGAACCTCTGACTTTCGGCAACATTGTCATCCCATGGACCAGAGAGCGCCCTCGCCCCTCGCAACGCGGTCACCCGATGATCGTGTAAGCCAATATTCCTTCGACACAGCCGATCGTATCGCGCGCGCGACACTCGCGCGCTTCACGCAAGGCGTGTCACCGTTCGCCCAAGCCTTCGCTTGGTACGACTGGGCCGTTCACCTCGCATATGCGCCAGGGCGTCGGGCGGAGCTGTGGTTAGAAGCCATTGGCTCACTCGCAAAGCTTAGTCACTTTTCGCTCGATATGGTGCGATTCGATGATCCAGCGTGGGAAGAGGTGCCCTAAGTCTTCTGGGAGCAGCTGTTCTTCGCGCAGGAGGCATGGTGGCGCGTCGCGACGCAGCCATTGCGCGGCATGTCGCGTAACAATGCGGCGCGTGTTGCCTTCATGGCCCGCCAAATGCTCGACATGTATTCGCCTGCGAATATGCCGTGGCTAAGCCCGACCATCCTTGAGCGTACCGTCGAGGAAGGAGGGGCCAACCTGATACGCGGCGGACTGAATTTCCTGGAGGATTCTTTGTCGGCATTAGCTCTGGAGCCGAAGCCGCTGAGTGACGGATTTATCGTCGGGAAAGATCTCGCCATCACGCCGGGTAGCGTTGTCTACCGTAACGACCTTATGGAGTTGATTCAGTACAGTCCGACGACCGAAAGAGTCAGCGCCGAGCCAATCCTGATCGTCCCGGCCTGGATCATGAAATACTACATTCTGGACTTAGAGCCTGAGAACTCCTTGGTACGCTACCTCGTGTCTCAGGGGTTCACGGTCTTCATGATCTCCTGGCGTAATCCAACAGCAGCTGACCGCGAGGTTGCCTTCGACGACTACCGCACGCACGGGGTCATGGCGGCACTCGATGCAATAGAGACAATTCTACCAGAGCGACGCGTCCATGCGTGCGGTTATTGCATCGGCGGCACCTTGCTCGCCATCGCTGCCGCCACGATGGCCCGTGTCGTTGGCGATCGGCTGTCGAGCATCACACTGCTCGCAGCGCAGACCGTCTTCAGCGAGGCTGG
>JARRPE010000379.1:0-1618 GCA_037383205.1 Methyloceanibacter sp. | reverse complement strand
CAGGAGAATCCCAAGCGACGAGGGCACAGATGTCGTGACCCGGCGTAGCTCAGGCGGAAACCGCACGTCACAACCTTGCGCAAGGAGCGAGGTCTATGGCTAAACTTGATTACAACACCCCCGCCGAACTCTATCCGAGACAACGGAACGTCGGTGCAAGTCCGATAGGCTCGATCGGATACAGGCGTTTCGACTCTGCGGCAGAGGCCGTGCGGTTTGCCGTCGAGGAGCTGCCTTCAGAGCTTCTGTTAGGCACGCACCTCGAGGTCGATGGGGCCCGGTTCGACGGAGCGGGAATCCGAGCGCTTTACGAAGACGCCGACTACCCATTGAAACGGCATGTCTCCAATTGACTGCAAGATCTCGGTCTTAGCAGCGAACTTCGCTCTTCGGCAGACCACGTCACCGACATGCGCGGTGTTGCCGGCACATCGTCCACCCCGTCATCGGTCCACAATCGATTTGGCTCCGATGGCCTCTTGAGGCGCGCTTTTCTGAGCCGTCCGTGATCAATGCACCATGAAACTGTTCGAATGCCAGCACTGCGGACAGTTGCTCTACTTCGAGAACACGCGGTGCGAGCGCTGTGGACACGTTCTGGGCTATCTGCCGGACCGTGAGGACTTGGTCACCCTGACGGGCGATGGCGGTGGCCTTTGGTATGTCTTGGATGACGCCGGGGAGGCTTTTGCCTTCTGCGCGAATGCTGCCTACGACGTTTGTAACTGGCTCGTTCCGGCGACCGCGGCCGTTACACACTGCCGTGCTTGCCGGCTCAACCGGACTATACCCAACCTCGATGAAACCGAGAATCTCCTTCTCTGGCGCCGTTTGGAAGCTGCCAAACACCGCCTTGTCTTTGGGTTGCTCCGGCATCGTCTGCCGCTAGTCAGCAAGTTCGACGACATCGAGAAGGGACTTGCGTTCAATTTTCTTGCGGGGTCGGGCGCGACATTCCGAGAAGGCCCGCAGGTCATCACAGGCCATAGCCGGGGGCTGATTACCATAGATATCTCTGAAGCCGACGATGCTGAACGAGAACGCCATCGCCAAGACTTGGCAGAGCCCTACCGCACCCTCCTGGGACATTTCCGCCATGAGTCTGGCCACTATTATTGGGAGCGACTTGTACGGGGTGGCGTATGGCACGAAGCTTTTCGGGATGAGTTCGGCGATGAACGATACGATTACGGATCCGCCCTGCAAGCCCACTATGCAAACGGGGGCAAGCCCGGCTGGCAGGATCAGTACGTTAGTAGCTACGCCAGCGCCCACCCCTGGGAAGACTTCGCCGAAACCTGGGCGCACTATTTGCATATGGTCGATACTTTAGAGACGGCCGCCGCCTTCGGCCTGCGCGTGCGCCCTGAAGCCGGCCGCAACGCCGCGCTCGAGATGGACATCGATTTTGATCCATTCCGCCAGGATAATTTCGATGCATTGGTTGCTGCATGGCTACCGCTTACGTACGCGGTCAACGGCCTCAACCACAGCATGGGCCAACAAGACCTCTATCCCTTTGTCCTGGCGCCGAGGGTCATGGGCAAGCTCCGTTTCGTCCACGGGCTAATCCACCGGGACAGTGGGGCGAAGCGAACTGAGGCCTCCAAGCCCGACT
>JARRPE010000378.1:0-1642 GCA_037383205.1 Methyloceanibacter sp. | reverse complement strand
CCAAGCCCATCTACAATCTGCTGCTGTGGCCCTACCGCTGGGCGGCCGGTGTGGATGCGCCGATCGAGCTCATCTATACGGCGCCGCAGGAATTCTTCTTCACTCAGGTCAAGCTCGCCCTGTTCGGCGCCGTGTTCATCGCCTTTCCGGTGATCGCCTCCCAGCTCTACATGTTCGTGGCGCCGGGCCTGTATCGCAGCGAGCGCAAGGCCTTTCTGCCGTTTCTGATCGCGACGCCCATCCTGTTTCTGATCGGGGCCGCGCTCGTCTATTTCGTGGCCATGCCGCTCGCCATGACGTTCTTCCTGTCCATGCAGGAGACGGGCGACGACGGGGTGCAGATCCTGCTCACCGCGAAGGTGAGCGAGTATCTGTCTCTGATCATGATGCTGATTATCGGCTTCGGTATCTGCTTTCAGCTGCCGGTCCTGCTAACGCTGTTGGCGCGGGCCGGGCTCGTCGGCTCCGACACGCTGAAATACTATCGGCGCCACGCCATTCTCGGCGTCTTCGTCGCGGCCGCGGTGCTGACCCCGCCGGACCCGGTCAGCCAGGTCGCCCTGGCGCTGCCGACGCTGCTTCTCTACGAGATCTCGATCATCGCCGTGCGCATGGTGGAGAAGAAGCGGACGGCGGCCGAGGCGCCATCCACGGCGCCGACGTCGTGAGGCGCCAGTCCCGGGCTTGCCCATAAGTCCGGCTGACAAGGCCGGGCAGGGGCCTTATACGGGGGCGGAACCGTAGAAGCGCCGAACCCCGAAAGAGATTTCACCCGTGCTTGACGTCAAATGGATACGCGAGAACCCCGACGCCTTCGTCGCCGGGCTCGAAAAGCGGAACTTCACGCCCGATCCCACCGAGATTTTGAATCAGATTATGACGATCGATTCGCAACGCCGCGAAACGATTCAGCAATTGCAGGACTTGCAGGCGCGCCGCAACGCTGCTTCCAAGGAGATTGGCAAGGCCAAGAAAGAGAAGAACGAGGCCGAAGCCCAGCGTCTGATGGACGAGGTTTCAGGCCTCAAGGACACCATCCAGCAGGGCGAGGAGAACGAGCGCGCCCAGGACGAGGCCATGCGCAACCTGCTGGCAGGCATTCCGAACATGCCGGCCGACGACGTGCCGGTCGGGCCCGACGAAGACGCCAATGTCGAGTTGCGCAAAGTCGGCACCATCCCCAGCTTCGACTTCGCGCCCAAGCAGCATTTCGAGATCGGCGAGGCGCTCGGCCTCATGGATTTCGAGACGGCGGCCAAACTCTCCGGCTCCCGCTTCGTGGTGCTCAAGGGACCGCTCGCACGGCTCGAGCGCGCACTCACCCAGTTCATGCTGGACCTGCACACGTCCGAGCACGGCTACACGGAAGTGAACCCGCCGCTCTTGGTGCGCGACGACACTATGTTCGGCACGGCGCAGCTGCCGAAGTTCGAAGAAGATCAGTTTCCAGCAGGTGAGGGGTACTGGCTCATCCCGACCGCCGAAGTGCCGCTCACCAATCTCGCGCGCGAGGACATAGCCGACGAGGCCAACCTACCGATGCGCGTCACGGCGGGCACGGCGTGCTTCCGGGCGGAAGCCGGCGCGGCCGGGCGTGATACGCGCGGCATGATCCGCCAGCATCAGTTCACCAAGGTCGAAC
>JARRPE010000377.1:0-2396 GCA_037383205.1 Methyloceanibacter sp. | reverse complement strand
AGGCCGCATGGGCGGTGGACGAGAACGGAATCACCAGCGACTGGAGCAGCAAGCCCCAGATCATGATGAGCCCAATCAAATCCCGTTCCTTGCGGAGCCAGCGCATCGGAGTCCTTGAGTTTCTGTCCATTCCCGTCAAAAAAGACAACGCAAATGGAGTATGGCTATTTGCGAATCCAGAGTTGTTGATTTAGCGCAACAATTGATCACTCGTCCACTTCTTAGGCGGCGGCGAATTTGCCGGGGGCGGGCCAATTTTTAGATGATTACGATCTACGAAGCGCGCGACGGGACCCTCAATCCGCAAACAGGGCTGCCGAGGGTGACCGATGACTCTGTTAGGATCGACCTCCTCAATCCGACTCCGGAGGAAGAAGACATCATCGAGCGCGCGCTCGACATGGACGTCCCGACCCGGGAGGAATTGCAGGAAATCGAGGCGAGTAGCCGGCTCTTTCAGGACGACGGCTCCTACTTCATGACGGCGACGCTGGTCTTCAAGGGTGGCACCAGCGAGGCTCAGGTCACACCGGTGACCTTCATACTTCTCGGCAATCGCCTTTTGACCGTGCGCTATGCCGAACCCGGCGCGTTTGGTCTATTTCTCAGTCGCTGCAACAGGCAGGAACTGGACCTAAGCAAAGGGAGCATGGTCCTGACCGGCCTTTTGGAAGCAGTGGTCGATCGCTTGGCCGATTTCATCGAGCATACCCAGGGGCACGTCGAGCAGTTGTCCCGGTCGGTCTTCAACGGCCTACGCAGTTACCGAGCGCAAGGAAGGCAAGGTTGTGAGCTCGCGGGTGCGCGTGGCCGTGCGGGACGTCAATTCGCTGACCGACCATGCCACATTCTTGTCTGGCAAGATCGTCTTTCTGCTCGATGCGACCCTCGGTATGATCCAGATTCAACAGAATGACATCATCAAAATCTTGTCGGTAGCGGCGGTTGTCTTCCTGCCGCCGACCTTGATTGCATCGATTTATGGGATGAATTTCCATGATATGCCGGAACTTGGCTGGGTCTTCGGCTACCCGTTCGCTATCGGCATGATGGTCTTATTCGCCATACTCCCTTATCTATTTTTCAAGCATAAGGGTTGGCTGTAGAGATTGGGGTTGCACTGCGGCATCGCTATCGCCACATTCGGGCTTAAGCGGATTTCGTGGTCATAATGTCTTCGAAGTGCTCGTGCACAGATGGTGCCCGCAAGTCCAGACACCCGAACCCCTAGATTGGAGGAAGGATGACACGTCTGATCGTTTCCGGATTTCTTACGGCGTTCTGCGCCGCCGCTGTCTTTGCGCCGGCTACGGCGATTGCCGGCCCTGCCGGGCTGACGGTCCCGTCGGCCAAGAACGCCATGGTGCAAGAGGTCGGCTGGCGCCGCCGCAATCGTGAGACTGTTGTCGATGCTCCGACAACGTCGATTCGCACGAGCGATGCCGAGACTGATGTGCGCGCGCCGTTCACCGACGTCAAGACAAGCCGTCGCGGCACTTGGGTGCGCGCCCCGTTCGTCAATCTGTTCGTGCCGAAGTAGGACCGCACAACAGACTTCAGCGATTTGAGAAACGCGGGAGGTTTTCCTCCCGCGTTTCTCTTATGTGCGCCCTATCGCCTAGCGGCTGTTTGAGGCCTTGTCTGTATGCGTTACAGCAGTGCCGAGAGGACAAGGCTCGCGCCCGCGCAGATCGCCAGCGTTGAGAGAATGTCGCGCCGCGCCGCGAAGATTAGGATGGCGGCAAGTCCGGCCAGAAGCGCGGCATCCCACCGAAAGCTCGACAGCGCGGGCACCCACAGGCGAAACGGGCCGGCGTCTGTTGCCGTTACGGTCTTGAAGATGACGTGCAGCGTGAACCACAGGCTGAGATTCAAGATCACACCGACGACCGCCGCAGTGACGCCGCGCAGGGCGCCCGCGAGTTTCGGATTCGACTGCAACTGCTCCACATAGGGCGCACCCGTGAAGATCCACAGAAAGCACGGCGCGAAGGTGGCCCACAGAGTTACGGCCGCGCCAAGGAGCCCGTAGGCAAGCGCCGGATCTCCCCCATGGCGGTAGGAGCCGAGAAAACCGACGAACTCGGTGACGAGGATCAAGGGGCCAGGCGTCGTTTCGGCGAGCCCGAGGCCGTCTAGCATTTCGGGGGCGCTCAGCCAGCCATAGGTCTCGACGGCCTGTTGGGCCATATAGGCAAGCACGGCATAGGCGCCGCCGAACGTCACAACGGCGAGCTTCGAGAAGAATACCGACAGGTCGGTGAAGACCTGCGGGAAGACGAGGCTTACAGCGACGAGCGGCAGGATCCAGACGGCGAGCCAGATGCTGGCCGTGCGCAGCGTCTGCTTCAGGGTCACGGGTTCGGCGTCGCCTGGTGCCGTATCGGGTGGTGCGG
>JARRPE010000376.1:0-2912 GCA_037383205.1 Methyloceanibacter sp. | reverse complement strand
GCCCGGCGGGACCTTCTTAGTCAGTGCGATCTCCGCTGCATTGACGGAAGGATCGACAAGCTTGAACTCAAGCTTGCCGGTTTCGCCGATCAGACCTTTCAGGCGCTGCACGTCCGAGACGCCCGGCACCTGCACGAGGATACGGTCCCGCCCTTCCCGCTGAATGCTCGGCTCGGTCGTGCCGAAGGCGTCCACGCGGCGGCGGATGGTTTCGATAGACGCCTGGATCGCCGAGCTGATGCGCTCGTTCAAGCCGACCTCCGTGGCCGTGAGCGTAATTTTGTCGCCGCTCCTCGCCACGTCCAAATCGTTGCCGGAGAATCCTCCGAACACGTCATTGCCGACGGGCAATGCCAACTTCTTTAGCTCGGTGAAAGCCTTGTCCACATCCTCGGGCTTACGAATGCGAACCGAGACCGACCGCGTGGCAGCATTCTGTTCAAGGTCGATATAGCCGATGCGGTTGCTGCGCAGGGTCTCGCGCACATCGCCGCGAATGGTGCCAAGCCAATCGTCCACGAGTTCCTTCTCGTCGATGCGATAGAGCAGATGCGCGCCGCCCTGAAGATCGAGGCCAAGATTGACCTGCTTTTGCGGAACCCAGCTCGGCAGCCCCTGCAAGGCGGAGGATGGAAACAGGTTGGGGGCTGCGAAGATGAAGCCGGCCAGCACGATGGCGCTAACGAGAATCACCTTCCATTTTTGGAAATGCAGCATGGCCGGATTTGAGCCTCCAGGTCGGTCGACGGTTCTTTGCTTCGGGCTTACTCGGCCGTCTTGGATTCTGATTTGGCGGGAGCCGCAGCGTCGCCTTTGCCGCGCACCTCGGAGATCGACGTCCGCAGGACCTTGATCCGAACGCCGTCGGCCACCTCAACCTGCAATTCGCTCTCGTCGGCCCTTGTGACCTTGCCAATGATTCCACCGGACGTCACCACCGTATCCCCACGGCGGATCGACTCGATCATCTCCCGATGCTCCTTCAACCGCTTCTGCTGCGGCCGTATCATCAGGAAATACATGATGCCGATAATCAGAATGGTCGGGATGAGCAGGCTATTGAGAGCCTCCAAACCGCCTCCACCCGCCTGCGCATAGGCAAAACCATTCATTGCTCGTCTCTCCCGGTTGGCTTAAGGATGGCCGGAATTGGCCGATTTGGCGTGTCTCGCAAGCATTTGTGCGAGCAGGCTCCAGCGCGCGATTGAGCGGGACTATACTGAGCTTGCACGCCTTTGCAACGGTGCCCTTAATGAACTTTCAGGATTCAGTCGGAAACCGCCACTTTCGTCCCCGTCCATGCGGTCAACTACGTGCCTCTTTCGCTCCTGAAAGGCGTCGATCGCAACAAGAACCTCTTGTTCGCCAACACGGAGCGGTTCGCCCGCGGGCTGCCCGCCAACAATGCGCTGCTCTGGGGCGCGCGCGGGATGGGCAAGAGCTCGCTGATCAAGGCCACGCATGCGGCGCTTCACCAAGACCACCCGCGTCTCAAACTGATCGAGATCCATCGAGAGGATATCGCCGCCCTGCCCCGCGTCCTCGGTTTTCTGCGTGCGTCGAGTGACGACCGCTTCATCCTCTTTTGCGACGACCTCTCCTTCGAAGCCATGGACAACTCCTACAAGTCGCTGAAAGCGGTCCTCGAAGGCGGCATTGAAGGACGCCCCGGCAATGTGGTGCTCTATGCCACGTCGAACCGGCGTCATCTGATGCCGCGCGACATGATGGAGAACGAATCCTCGACGGCCATCAATCCAGGCGAAGCGGTTGAGGAAAAGGTGTCGCTGTCCGACCGGTTCGGGCTTTGGATCGGCTTTCACCACTGCAGCCAGGACGACTATCTCGCGATGGTTCGCGGTTACGCGGACCATTACGGGCTGGCGGTATTCGACGCCGACATCGAACGCGAAGCATTGGAATGGGCCGCCACGCGGGGCAGCCGCTCGGGCCGGGTCGCCTGGCAGTTCATTCAAGATTTGGCTGGACGCCTCGGCAAGACGTCATAGCCAAGACGCTATAGCGCCGTCTCGCTAGTCGGCCTGCGCGGCCATGCTGCTCATATACTGGGTCGGGTCCACAGGACGGGATCCCTTCCGCAGTTCGAAGTGAACCTGGGGCTCGGTGACGGAACCGCTGGTGCCCGCCTTGGCGATCACCTGGCCGCGCGAGACCTTGTCGCCGCGCTTCACCAAGAGCTGCTCGTTATTGGCGTAAGCCGACACCCAGTTGTTGGCGTGGCGCACCAAAACGAGATTTCCGTAGCCTTTCAGCTCGCTGCCCGAATAGGCCACGACGCCGTTCTCGGCCGCCTTCACGGGCGTTCCTTGAGGCACAGCAATATTCACGCCGTCATTGTGACCGCCGTCAGGCTTGGTGCCGAAGCCGGAAATGATGCGGCCCTTCACAGGCCACCGGAAGCTGTTGCCCGAGAGCGGCTCAGGCGTCGGAAGTTGCCCGTTGCTGGTCACGCTCGTTCCCGATGCGGCCGAAGCAGTTGGAGCGCTTTGCGGCGCGGCGCCGTCCGCCGGTGCCGAGATCGTTGTCGTGCTCACCTTGCGCGTCGCCGGCATGGCGGGCATCGCGGGCGCGGCGGGTACATTCGCGGTTTGAGTCGTTGGCGCGGGCGCTGGTGCGACAGGGGCCGGCGGCGTAACAGGGGCCACGGGCGTGTTCGATGCGGTGCGCGTCGCCCCGGCCATGTTCGCGCCAGGCATGACAAGCACCTGCCCTGGCCGCAGCCGGGCGTCGGCGAGATTGTTCGCGGCCTGGATCGTTCCGATCGGCACGCCGTAGCGCTGCGACAGGCTTGAGAGGGTATCGCCCTGCTGCACGGTCACACGCGGACCGGATGCGTATGACGCACTGGGCGCAGCAGGTGGAGGCGTTGACTGTGAGCCGTAATAGCGGGT
>JARRPE010000375.1:0-2473 GCA_037383205.1 Methyloceanibacter sp. | reverse complement strand
GCTGCGGCAGGCGGGCCTTCAGCTTTTGCGCCAGGGCATCGAGCGGGTTTTCTTGTAGCGGCTCGATTGACGCTAGGACCTCCGCGAAATGCTCCGGCGTCAGCTCGGCGATGGGGATGGTGCGCGACCAGCCCTTGCCCATCAGGAAGTCCCGGTAGAGCTGCTCGTCCTCGGTGAAGCGGGCGGCGCGCGGCGACACCCCTATGACGGGCAGGCGGGCCGACACCGCCTCGGAGATCATGGAGCTCGAATCTTCGGTACAGACGATCGCATCTGATTTGGCGAAGATTTGCGGCAGCGTGCCGGGCCCGGCGGTGCGGAAGTCGATGAAGTTGTCCACCACGCTGTCATCGCGAGCCATCTCGGCGATCCGGTCGGCCACGCTATCGGGCGTGCGCCGGGAGGTGGAGATCAGCCACCGCGTTCCCCAGGCCTTCGATACCGCGGCGACAAAGGCGAGCAGTGCGGCCCACTCACTGTCACGATAGCGAAAACCCCCGGCCTGGCCGCCAATCAGGAGACCCAACGTCTTCGGCAGGTTTTCCGGCCCGTAGCGCGGCACTGTCTTGGGGCGCCCGAGTTCGTCGGGGTCGATGGAGGACGGTTTCAGCACAACCAGGTGCCGGTCGCTGCCCTCGTCGCGCTCGTAGGATGAGATGATCAGGCTGAAATTGTCCGGCTCGAGCCCCCTGAGAAGCGAGCCGCAAAAGATGTTGGGCACATCCAGAAGCCGCGTGACGCAGATATTGGGCATATGCGTCTCGCCGCCGGCGGACACCACGAGATCGGCTTCGGGAAGCGTGTCCGCATCGATGCGATAAGCCATACGCAGCATGCGTGGCGGATAGAAGGTGTCGGCGTTGATGCGCGCCCGCAGCCAGCGGGTCGGGACGATCCATTTGCGCTTCACCTCGATCCGGGTCACCTCGACGGGCCGCAGCCGCGCCAAGGCCGCGATCACGCCCTGGGCGATGTGGTAATGCCCGGGCCTTGTGTCGGCGAGGAAGATGACCCGAAGGGGCGTTGTGTCAGACATGGAGGCGGCAACCCTTCTGGACCGGCGGCAGGTTGATACCGCACCCTGGCGGCCTCTTCAAAGACCTTCAAGCCAAAGACCTTCAAGCGCGCTTGGCAAATCGGAGCTGTTTCCGCACAATCGGTGGAGCCGTCTTGTGGTGAAGCCGCGATGCGGCCGACCCGCCACGCCATCAAAGGAGCCGTCCGTGAGCGACGAGATGAAGAGCTGCGAAGTGATCCTGAAAGCCATGGTCGCCATGGCGAGCGCCGACGGGCACCTGGACACGCGCGAGGTTGGCCTCATTCAGGACATTTACAAGAACTGCACCGGCAAAACGCTGGCGGCGGATGCGGTGGCGCGCGCCGCAACACAGAACGAGCAGGAAGACATTCTCGACGTTCTCCGGACGCTGGCCTCCTCGCTGGACTTGACGACCAAGGACGAGATCTTGTGCGCCGCCTATCGCGTGCTGCTCGCGGATGACCGTGTCGCCGCCGAGGAACGCAAGGAATTGCACGATATGGCGCGAGCCCTCCACGTCTCGGAAATCCACCTCGCGGAAGCGCCCCGGAACCGACTAGGGTCCGGCCCGTACGTCTCGCCGCCAACGGACCCATGATCCTCTCGCACAAGCATAAATTCATCTTCATCAAGACGAAGAAGACGGCCGGGACGGCCATCGAAGCCGCCATCTCGCAGCTCTGCGGCCCCGATGACGTCATCACGCCCTATCGCGCGGCGAGCGAAAAAGACCGCCAAGGCCTCGGGCCGCAAAACTACCGGATCGATCATCCGCTGAAGCCGCAACGGCCGCTTTGGCGCAAGCTGCTCGGCCGCCCCGAACGCTATTGGCATCCCACCATCGGCTATTACGAACACATGCCCGCCTGGCGCATCCGCAACTATGTAGGCGAAGGCGTTTGGAGCAGCTACTTCAAGTTCGCGTTCGACCGCAATCCGTGGGACCGGCAAGTGTCCTGGTATCACTACAAGACAAAGTCGAAGAAGACGCGCCCCAGCTTCGAAAGCTACATGCAGCGGCCCACGGCCTACGTGGACAATCACGAGCTCTACATGCTGGACGACGCGTTGGCCGTCGATTTCCTCGGCCGGTATGAGAGTCTCGAAGAGGACCTGAACACCGCACTCCGGCAAGCCGGCGTCGAAACGCCGGTCAGCGTTCCGAAAGTGAACGTGACGCCGAACAAGGATTCGGAACGCAGCTATCGCAGCTATTACACGCCGGCGCTCAGAGAGAAGGTGGCGGCGTGGTACCAGTCGGAAATCGAGCTGCTGGGCTACGATTTCTGATCAGTGGTCTAATGGTATCTTAGGCGCGTGCGGCAGGCCGCGTCCGGCCCGCCGCTTTCGCGACTTACTTCGTGCAGGAGTTGCCCTCGGCATCCCACGTGCCGCCGGCGGCCTCGCAATCGGCCTGGTTGTCAGGGCCCGCGA
>JARRPE010000374.1:0-3010 GCA_037383205.1 Methyloceanibacter sp. | reverse complement strand
TTGGACGGCAGGGCTCGACGAATGGAAGCCCGCAGACTCGATTTTCGGGCTAGCGCAGACCGAGGACGAGGCTGCCGCATCCGAGCCTCTCGCCGACGACACCGAGTTTCTGCCCGACGACGAGGCCGGCGTCCCGTCCTATGACGCCGACACCGCGGGCGCCGGCAGCGCCGAGGACGAGGCCCCCCAACCCGATGCCAAGGCCGAGGCACCGGCGCGCCACGCAGGGTTTGAGGATGACCCTCTTTTCGACGATCCGTTGGACGACCATGTCGGTGAACTTGCGAAGGCTCTGCGGGGCGAGGCGGAGCCGCCCAAGCTGTCGTTTCAGCAGCAATTGGTCGCCGACATCAAAACGTTCGGGGGGTTTTGCGCCTATCTGTGGGCTGTGTTCATCGTTCTGACCGTGCATGCCGTCGTCGGCAGCGCCGAATCCGGGGTCGGGTTGAGCTTCTTCGTCCTCACAACGATCAATGCGTTCTGGCTGATGCGCTTGATGCCGTTGGTGGACCGTCACAGCTTCTTCCGAAACCTGGCGCACAAGTCGCTGAGTTATTCAATTATCTACAAGACGCTCATTTTCGTGACCGCCCTCGTCCTGGCCTATGCGGTCGAGATGGGCCTGCTCGGTTTCGCCGGTATCGGTGACGGCTTCCTGAGCCTAGGCGGTGGATTGGGCGGCATGTTCGCGTGGTGGCTCATCTTGTCCGTAGCCTTGCTGCCGTATTTTGCCTTCCGCGAGGTCGAGGCCACGATCGGCGCGGACATGATGCGCAAGCTCTTGTTGGGGCGGATGTAGGTCAGCAGTCGAGCCGTCCCGAGGAACACGCTAGGGGCTAGGAAGTCCGGAAAGGGAACGACGCATGCCGATCATCATTCTGCTGCTGCTCGCCGCCATGGTGGCGACATTCGGGTTCTGGGGCACGCTGAAGGGCATTCTCGGCGCGATCGGCGTGGTCGTCCTGCTGTGCCTGCTCATTCTCTTGTTGGTATCCTTCCTCGCCGCGTGGATCATGCGGCGGTAGTGCTTGTCGTCCGGCGCAGCGCACGGCAGCGCCCGACAAGCCTTAATAATGTGGTGCTCTTCATCTCGGACGAAGAGGCCTACCATTTGCGGTCGGAACCTATTGATGCGATGGCTGCAGGGCGGGGCCGGGCGCTGGCCCGACTTAGTATTTGTAGCGCTCGCCCGTGATGGCGAAGTAGGCCTCTTCGAACTGGTATTTCTGCATGATGCTCGCCGTGGCGCTGATGGCGCGGCCGCAGGCAACCCGCGCTTCGTCACGCTCTTCCCCTGTCAGGGTTTGGCCGGCGTCGACTTTTTCTGCGGCGCCGAGGCAGACCTTTGCGGCAAACGTTCGGGCGCTCATGGGGAGCTTCGCGGCTACTCCGCCGCGAGCCTTACATATTGCCCGTTGGCGACCGGGCATGCGGCCCACAGCTCGCGAAGCGACTCCACGAGGTACGCCATCTGCGCATCGGAGTGCACGGGCGAGGGCGTCAGGCGCATCCGCTCGGTGCCGCGCGGCACGGTCGGATAGTTGATCGGCTGCACATAGATCCCATAGTGGGTCAGTAGGGTGTCGGTCACGGCCTTGCAGTGAACCGGATCGCCGACCATAACCGGCACGATATGGCTCCTGTTGTCCATCACCGGGACACCGACGTCGGCCAGCATGGATTTCAGCGTTTGCACGCGTTCGCGGTGCCGTGCCCGTTCGATCTCCGATTGCTTGAGGTGGCGGATCGAGGCGAGGGCGCCGGCCGCAACCGCGGGCGCCAGCGAAGTGGTGAAGATGAAGCCGGGCGCGTACGAGCGAATCGCATCGCAGCAGGCCTTGCTGGCGGCGATGTACCCGCCCATGACGCCAAACCCCTTGGCGAGCGTGCCGTTGATAACATCGACACGGTCCATCACGCCTTCGAGCTCGGCAATTCCGCCGCCGCGCGGGCCGTACAGGCCCACGGCGTGGACTTCGTCGAGATAGGTCAGGGCGTTGTACTTGTCCGCCAGGTCGCACACCGTGCCGATCGGCGCGATGTGGCCGTCCATGGAATAGACGCTCTCGAAAGCGATCAGCTTGGGCGCATCCAGCGGGACCGACTGGAGCAGTTCTTCAAGATGCTCGAGGTCGTTGTGCCTGAAGATGTGCTTGGGGCCGCCGCCATGGCGGATGCCCTCGATCATCGAGGCGTGGTTCTTCTCGTCGGAAAAGATCTGCAGCCCCGGGATGAGGCGGGTCAGGGTCGAAAGCGTCGCGTCGTTGGCAATGTAGGCGGAGGTGAAGAGAAGCGCCGCCTCCTTGTTGTGAAGGTCGGCCAGTTCGCTCTCCAATTCCACGTGGTAGTGCGTGGTACCGGAAATGTTCCGCGTGCCGCCGGACCCAGCGCCAACCTGATCGATCGCCTCGTGCATCGCTTCGCGCACGGCCGGGTGCTGGCTCATGCCGAGATAATCGTTGGAGCACCAGACCGTCACATCCCGCGTGCCGGTCTCAGTGAAGTGGTCCGCGACGGGATAGGCGCCGCAGCGCCGCTTCAAATCCGCAAATACGCGATACCGGCCTTCTTGATGAAGTGACTCAAGGTGCCGGCGGAACTGATTCTCGTAGTCCATCTGTCTCCGTTTCCCTAGACCCCTGGCGTCCGCCAACGCCACCCAGCAATTGGTCGAACGGAATGGAGAGCCTGAGCAGCCCGGTTGGCACAAGTTCTTGTAGGGCTTGCGTAAAGTCCAAACCGAGACAAAAGCCGTCCCTGCTAACTAGCCCAATCACGCCGTATCCACAAGGACAACGGGCCGCTCGTGCGCCGCCCCAATGTCGCATGGGTTTCATAATTGTGTTTGAGCCATCTCAATTTGCGCGCTCATTGGTCCAGAGCGCGCGGGGCCGGTCGCGAGACGCTTTCAGCGCTGTCGGCGCCGGGTTCAGTCTTGCCGAATCGTGTCTCGAATGGCCTCCAGGAACACGCGGCGCGAGAAGGGTTTTTGAAGCACGGGGCGGTGACC
>JARRPE010000373.1:0-1668 GCA_037383205.1 Methyloceanibacter sp. | reverse complement strand
CTCGCCCTCGGCGCCCTCCTCCTCGGACTCCTCCTCGTCCTTGTCTTCAGCCTTGGCGGCGCCATTGGCCTTTTCGTCGCCCTCCTCGGGCTCCTCGCCCGGCAGCGGCTGCGAAGGAACCTGTTTGGCGTCGGGGCCCTGATAGGTGGCTTCAAGGTCGATGATGTCGCGGAGCAAAATCTTGCCTTCGTTCAACTCGTCGCGCCAGATGATGATGGCCTGGAAGGTGAGCGGGCTTTCGCACAGCCCGGCGATCATGGCTTCGCGGCCGGCCTCGATGCGCTTGGCGATGGCAATCTCGCCCTCGCGCGACAGAAGCTCCACGGAGCCCATCTCGCGCAGATACATGCGAACCGGATCGTCCGTGCGCTCGGCCGGCTCACGCGTGGTGGTCTCGGACTTGGCCACGGCGGACTGCGCGACAATGGCCTTGCCGCCTTCGCCCTCGGCGTTGTCGCTTTCCTCCGCCTCTTCGGAGTCGATCACATTGATGCCCATATCCGAGAGCATGGACATCGTGTCCTCGATTTGCTCGGACGAGACTTCCTCGGACGGAAGCACCTCGTTGAGCTCGTCATAGGTGACAAAGCCACGCTGCTTGGCAGTCTTGATAAGCTTCTTGACGGCAGCATCGGACATGTCGAGAACCGGTCCGTCCTGGGACTGAGTCTCGGTCTCTTGATCTTCGGCTTGGGCGGTCTTGGTGGCCATGCATGTCACTCCGGGGCGCGCGGGCGAAAACGGCGCCAGTATCGTGTCGCGAAGCGCGGAAATGCGCCTCGCCGGTCGTCGGCTCTAGCCGGGCCTATGGTGAGGCCTGATAGGGGCTAAAGCCTCTTCGGTTGTCTCTGGTTCCGCCCAACCCTCCAGACGGACCAGAAGCGATTAAAGGGCGCATCCTTAATCGTCAATTAAGCACGCACCTTCGGCGGGCGGAGATTTCCGCCCGAAAACCCTCAAACCCGGAGATTTCTCCGGTTTTCCCCGGAAATTCCGGATTTTTTCAGTGACGCGGGCACAGCGCATGAAATACGCTCAGTCTAACGTCTTCCTCTGGCATATCAGGATGACTTGGCGAGCAGCGGCGCGCCTGTCAAGGGCGCAAACCGCGCACCCGGCTGGTTTTTTCGAGCCTCACGAAGGTGTGGCCAGCGGGATTCAGACGGGACTCAATCATAAAGCGGCTGGCACTTCAGATATTGGCGAAACACCCATCCGCTCTTTCCGGGCCCAACCGGCGTAACCCTGGCCCATGGCTTGTCGCGAACGTAGACGAGTTCCCAGAGATCGACTCGCGCGCCGTTGTAAAGCGAGCCCAGGATGGGTCCGTTCGGCTCGCTGCGCACATTCAGGGGCGTGCCGGTCGGATCGTTGACCGTGCACTTCATTTGGGCGACGGCAGTGCTCGTCATGGCGAGAAGCATTGCACCGGCGGCAATGAGCGATCTGAGTTTCATCGATGCGTTCATATGAGCGGGGGGGCCTCGGCTACCCTGACACACATCAACGTTTCAATGCATCGAGCATCCCGCCTCGGGGCTTGTGGCTATTGCAATAAGGGAACATCCTCGATGGACAATTCAATAGGAGGATCCTCGGATGGCAGATGCGAAGGCGTTCGCAACAGAGCTGAACGCGCTGATCAAGCGATACCTTGACGCGGGGTGC
>JARRPE010000372.1:0-1672 GCA_037383205.1 Methyloceanibacter sp. | reverse complement strand
ACCATGCGACAACCACGGGAGTTCCTATCGGAACCCGCTGATACAGATCGGCGACGTCTTGGTTGAACATGCGGATACAGCCGTGGGAAACGGACTGTCCAATGGACCATGGCGCGTCTGTGCCGTGGATGCGGTAGAGACTCTTGCCGAGATACAGGGCCCGGACCCCCAGCGGATTGCGCGGATGGCCTCCCGGCACATAGGCTGGCAGGTCGGGGTTTTCTTGGCGCATTTCAGCCGTCGGCGTCCAGCCGGGGTTCACGCGCTTGTCGCTGACATAGGTTTCGCCGGACCATCGGGCCTCTCCCTTGGGGGCCGCGATCGGGTAGCTGATGGCGCGGCCACTCGACAGAATGTAGTAGAGCCGGGCCCGGCTGAATTGGACGAAGATCGTGCCGGGCTTGTAGCCGGGGGGCACGGACACCAGGTGGCGGCCCACCACTTGGGACTGTTGTGGTCCGGGCGAAAAGATCGAATCGAACAGACCCGCCGAGACTTGAGGTGCCGGCAAGGCGATGAGCACCGCCGCAAGCACTGCCGCGGCCGGAATTCCGAGGAGACGCATAACAAGACCTCGTGACGCTTCTTTGCAGAAAGCGTGCGGTGATTCTGGTTAGCGAAATCCAAACGGACGTGCCCGTGCGGGAAAGCGCCGAGCCCGGTCAGGAGGGGCGCATGCCGGTGACGATGTGGACGCAGGCATCCATGTGGACACCGCCATCTTTCAGATTTTCGGCGTAGCGCCGGGTGAGGCGCTCGCGGACGGCGTCTCGCACGGCCTCATCCGCCTCGGTCAGCAGGTCGCCGAGCGAGAAGGCGCCGAACGCGAAATCAACGGCAGCCTCCGGTGAGACCCCGCCGCCAAGCGGGATCTTGCCGCGCCAATCGCGGACATCGAGATTACGAAGCCGCGCGGCCGTCAGGAGACCCCGCAGCTTGTCAACACGCGCATAACGAAACGGCCCCGGCGCTTCGGGGTCGGGTTCCGGCACATCCATGACTTGCGCGACGGCCTCGCGAAGGCTCGTCATCCAGGGATTTTGCGGCGGCGCCCCCCAGACGGCGAAGGCGATGCGCCCGCCCGGTGCAAGCCAGGAGGCGAGATTGGAGAACGCGAGCTTAGGATCGTCGAAAAACATGATGCCGAAGCGCGAGACCAGACGGTCATAGGGACCGGCGGGCGCAGGCGCGCTCTCCCCGTTCGCGATGTAAAAGGCGATGTCGCCTTGTTCGGCCACGGCGCGTGTTCGCGCCTTCTCAACAAGAGCGGGTGAAATGTCGACCCCATGTACGCTGCTTCCCGCAGGCGCCCGGCGAAAGATTTTCAACGTGGTGCCTCCGCCGCCGCAACCGATCTCCGCGATCCGGAGAGGCTCATCCAGCTGAAGCGCATCGATCAGCGGCGCATCGACCGGGTCGAGCGTGGCCTCCATGGCGCTGAGCTGATCGCACCATTTCTGCCCGCGTTCGTTGGCCCAATCCTCCGCCGAAACGGTATGTGCCGGGGGTTGGTTCCGGATCTGGCTCATTGGGCAACGTCTCCTTCTTCTCGTCGATGCGCCCTCTAGATGACCGTGCGGACGCGGGGACGCAAGCGCGGCATTTGCGCCGGCTGGACCTCAATTGGGAGCCGCCACCCTACCTCCTTCCTTGACTCATCCCCCGACTTGGG
>JARRPE010000371.1:0-1683 GCA_037383205.1 Methyloceanibacter sp. | reverse complement strand
CCACGTTGCGAAAGCGCTCGAAGGCCGAGAGAAACACCGGGTCGCCCGCAACGAAGCCCGACCGCAATCCCGGGAGCCCGGAGCGTTTCGAGAGGGACTGGAACGAGACCACATTCGCGAGGCTGCCCGTGGCCCCTTGTGCAACCTCCAGGGCCCCAGGGGGCGGCGTGCCGGTGTAGATCTCCGAATAGCACTCGTCGGCGCAGAGCAGAAAATCGTGTGTCCGCGCGAGGCCAATCGCCTTCTCAAGATAGGCGCGCGATGCGACGGCGCCCTCCGGGTTGGACGGGGAGCACAGATAGAGCGCCGCCGTTTGCTGGAGGAGTCGGGAATCCAAACTGTCGAGATCGGGTAGAAACCCGGTTTCAGCTCCCGATCGCAAGAACACCGGCTCCGCGCCCGCAACGGCGGAGGCCGCCGCGTAGACTTGGTAGAACGGGTTGGGGATGAGGACGACAGGGGCGGCGATGTCTGGCCTTCGGGCGAGCGCCGGGAAGATGGCCGAGAACAGTCCTTCCCGCGAACCGTTGAGCGGCAGCACATGGCGTTCAGGGTCCACCACGCCGGCAAGCGCGGGATAGCGCCGCTGAAGCCACCCGCAGATGGCTTGCCGCAAGTCCGGGATGCCTCTGATCGGCGGATACTTGCCGAACGAGGCGAGATGCGCCTCGAGCACGGGCTGGACGAAGGCCGGCAGTGCCGTGTGGGGTTCCCCCAGCGAGAACAGGATCGGATCGGCCCCAGGCTCGGTGTCCTCCAGCAGCGCGTTGAGGCGCGCGAAGGGGGAGCGGATGAGAGCGTCGAGGGCGGTCGGGGCGTCAGTGTCGGTGTTTGACATCGTGGGCCTGCGTGTAGGGCAAGTCGTGCTCTGCAGCAATGGCACGCTTGCCGGCAATGTCCGGCCCGCAGGCTCTAGAATCATGCGCTTCGACATCTCGACATAAAAAGACCCCGGCGCCAGGGGCGCCGGGATCCGAGGTGGAGCTAGCTGTCAAGGGAGGAGGAGACCTAGCTCATATTCTCCAATCTTCTTGTCCCTCTTTGTTTTGCGCGATGGCTTATTGGACGGTCTCACCATGGAGATTGATGTCCAAGCCCTCGATCTCGACCGGCTCGCTCACCCGGAGACCCACCAGAATGTTGGTGATGATCAGGATGACGAAGGTCGCGATGGCGCACCACACGATGGTGGCGACGATGCCCCAAATCTGGGTCAGCACCTGGCCGGGGTTGCCCTCGAGCAGGCCGGCCGTGCCACCGATCGCCTCAACGGCGAAGACGCCGGTGAGGATGGCGCCAACGATACCGCCCACGCCGTGGATGCCCCAGACGTCAAGCGAGTCGTCATAGCCAAGAGCTCTCTTTACAGTCGTCGACATGAAGAAGCAGATTACGCCAGCGGCGATACCGATCCACAGCGCGCCCCAGCCGTCGACGAAGCCGCAGGCCGGGGTAATGGCCACGAGACCGGCAACGGCACCGGAGATGATGCCGAGGATCGACGGCTTCTTGTGGACGAGCCATTCGACGAACATCCAGGCAAGAGCCGCAGCTGCCGTGGCGACCTGCGTTGCAAGCATGGCCATGCCAGCGCCGCCATTGGCACCGAGAGCCGAGCCGGCGTTGAAGCCGAACCAGCCCACCCACAGGAGCGAAGCACCGATCACGCTGAGCACTAGGTTA
>JARRPE010000370.1:0-1685 GCA_037383205.1 Methyloceanibacter sp. | reverse complement strand
GGTATGAGGCGGCGGCAAGCCCCGCTATCCCCGGAAAGTCCCGCTATCCCCGGAAAGTCCCATCGCCCTCAATACGACATCCAAACCGCGATGTGACGAAAGTTTCGGTGTGGTTCAAGGTTTTTCAGAACCTTGGCAAAATTGGCACGAAGGCACCAGGGCTCACAAAAAAAGGGCACGGTGATTGCGCACCGTGCCTCTTCTTTTCGCGTCCAACCTCGGCGGCAGCGCCGCGAGGCAACTACATGGTGGTGGCTACATAGTGGTGGCGCCGATGACCTCATGATCGGAGATCACGCAGTGCCAGGACCCGACCGCCGGAAAGTCGTGCAGATCCTGCCGCTGTTGCAGGAACTGCATGGCGGCCATGAAGCCGCCCCGGCCGATACAGGCGTTGGGCGACATGGCGTCGGCCAGGAACTCCATGGGGACCGGAACGTCGATGCAGCCCAAAGCGACGAGCGAGGCCTTGCGTTCCTCGGGGGTCAGGGACTTTTCGTCGTTGTAGATCTTGCCCTGATTGGTGGGCTCGAGCGGCGTCTCCGCCGCGGGGCACGCCTTGACGATCAGTTGTACGTATACGGTCTTTTCTTTGTCGGCCCCCATACGGGTCGGCTGATCGGGTTCGGCCATTGCGGGGGCGAAAAACAGGGCGCCGAGTGCGAAGGCAACGATCGCGCGAGATTTCATGGTGTTCTCTCACGTTTCGAGAGCAGACGGCCACGCCCTCATCGAGAATATTGCCTACGGCCGGCCGATGCCGCTTCGGAGCGAATGCTCCGACCTCCCCAGGTGTCAGAAGTCTAGTCGTAATTGCTAGAATTCCCAAGCGGGCTGCTCATGCCCAACGCGTCAATCGCGGGGAAAGCGGTCACGATGTCGTGACGACATCCAAGCCGAACTCGGCCGCAGCCTCGGTCAGCCAGCCATAGAAACTGCCGGCGACGCTGCGGAAAACCGCCAAATCATATGCCTCGCCGTCGCGCCAGACCAGGACGCCCATATGGCTGATATTGGTTACCGCCGCCGCGCCGTCGGCGAAGACGCGGGGGTCGAGATCGATGGCTAGGCCCTTGGCAAGAACGTCACGGGCGGCCGGGCCCTCGAGGCGGACGACGGCGCGGCCGCTGCTGTGATCGGACACCGACGCCAGACCTTCGAGCCGTTTGCCGAGGTCGTCTGCCAGCGCCTCGTTCGCAAGTTTTTCGGATACGGCGAACCACTGGCCGGGGCCAATGCCGATAAAGCGCACGCCGTCGGTGCCGGCGGACACGGGTCCGCTCGGGAGCGCCGCGCCATAGGCGGCTTGGACGGTTTTCTCGAGGGCGTCCGTCTGCCCCTTTCGGACCTCAATCGTTGCCAGGCCGAGGCCGGCACGCTCTCTCAAAGTGACTCCTGCCGCCCCATCCGGCTTGCCGTGGCGCCCCGGAACAGCCACGCCATCGAGAGCGGAGATGGATTGCAGATCAGACACGGAGCCGCCCTCCTTCGGGATCGACAAAATGAGGACTGCACACTTCGGCGAGCGTTTCGTAATTGCGCAGCGGATCGCAAACCTTGACCACCTCACCGTAGCGCGCCGGCCCATCGGACAGCATGGCGAGCCCAATGAAGGTCTCGAGCTCGGGCGAATAGGCTTGCGACGTCACATAGCCCTGATCGTTTGCGGCGACGGCGTCCGCGTC
>JARRPE010000369.1:0-1691 GCA_037383205.1 Methyloceanibacter sp. | reverse complement strand
CGGCTCTCCGCCGACTCTGTGGAAAAACTAACATTTGCGAGTGCAGAAATGGCTGTTCTAAATGCGGTGCGAGCGCCTTTCCTATCAGGCTTTTCGCGTTTGCTGCGGTGCGGGAAAGACCTTGGCCAATTTCCGGAGGTTCTGTGCGGTGGCGGCGAGGAGGAATTCGTCATTTGCACCGCATGGGCCACGTAATCGGAGCCGATCCAGGCCGAGGATGCGTTTGAGATGCGCGAAGAGCATCTCGACCTTTTTTCGAAGTTTCATCGAGATGTCGTATTGGCGGGTCTTCGCAATGTCTCGGGCGACTTGGCGGGCATCTTCATGTTCCTCGCGGGTGATGGACCGGAAGTCCATGTTCGGGCAGCAACGTGACTTCGAGGGACAGGCTTGGCAGGTAAGCTTCAGGCCGCGGTATTTGGCGACGCCCTTGCCGGTCGGCCCTCGGTTAGGGTCGGAATAATTCCGGCGGAACTGCTTCAACTCGTGACCCTCTGGGCAGATGTATGGGTCGTTATCGGCGTCCCATTCGAAGTCCGCCCGCGTCCAGGTGCCGTCGTTGCGCCCGGACTTGTCTATGACCGGGATGTGGGGCGCGATCTTGCGATCAACCAGCCAGCCCAGTAGTGGCCCGGTGCCATAGGCAGTGTCCGCAATCAGCCGTTCGGGGTGCAGACCGAACCTGGCCTTTACCCGCTTCAGCATGGTCTTGGTCGATCCTACCTCGGCCTGCCGGATCGACCTCGTGGCTCCCACATCGACAATCACGCCATGATCCGTGTCGATCAGGTAGTTGTCGGAATAGCTGAAGAAAGCGGGCCCCTTGCGCGCGGCGGTCCACTGGCTGGCCGGGTCCGAATGCGAGGTGAACTTGGGCTGGACCTCGCTGGCCGCACCGAATGCTGCCTCGTCCAGCGTGTCGAGATACTCGCGCACGGCGCGGGGTGCATCCGCCGGGTCGATGCTCGCTGCGTCCCAGTCGTCCTTCGGCGTAGAGTTCTGCTTGTTGGCATCCGCCTCAATCAGGCTCGCATCAATGGCCATGCGCTGGCCACTAACGAGACCTTCCTCGATGCAGCGGGCAACGGTCGTCTCAAACAGGTGGCGCAGTAGTTCGCTGTCGCGAAACCGACCGTGACGGTTCTTGGAAAACGTCGAGTGATCCGGCACACGGTCGCTCAGGTCGAGGCGGCAGAACCAGCGATACGCGAGGTTCAGATGCACCTCTTCACAAAGTCGCCGCTCGGACCGGATACCGAAGCAATACCCGACCAGCAGCATCCGGATCAGCAGCTCGGGATCGACCGACGGCCGACCGGTATGGCTGTAAAATTCGGTCAGGTGGGCACGGATGCTGCTCAGGTCAACGAACCGATCAATGGAGCGAAGAAGATGGTCTTGCGGAACGTGATCTTCCAGCGAGAACTCATAGAAAAGTGCTGCCTGCGCTTCATGTCTCGGTCCCAACATTGCTCAATTCTCCCGCTGGCCAGAAGAATTGAATCAGCAACTTACGCTTCGATCAAGCACGCGTTTTTCAACGAAATAAGCCCGGAGCGGATCCTCCGCGCTGTACATTAGCGGGCTACCCAAAAACGAATTCTAGTCAGCGTTCAAGGCTTGATCGATAGTTGGTATTGATGACTCAAGGCCAAAACCCAAAGCATCATTGCGAAGCGAATGCAAAACGG
>JARRPE010000368.1:0-1702 GCA_037383205.1 Methyloceanibacter sp. | reverse complement strand
GTCAACGCGCATGTCCCGCTCGCAAACATGTTCAAATATGTCGACAACCTCCGTTCCATGTCTCAGGGGCGGGCGCAGTACACCATGCAATTCGATCACTATGCTGCTGTTCCGGCTGCGGTATCGAAGGAAATTCAAGAGAAATATACCGGCTAACGCACCGGTATAGATCAAACAGTTCAACCCCTTAGAGTGAGTATCTCACGCTAGACAGGATGGAGAGCCAAAATGGCAAAAGCGAAGTTTGAGCGGACCAAGCCGCACTGCAACATCGGCACGATTGGTCACGTTGACCATGGCAAGACGACTTTGACGGCAGCGATCACGAAATATTTTGGTGATTTCCGCGCCTATGACCAGATTGACGGAGCGCCTGAAGAGAAGGCGCGCGGCATCACGATTTCGACGGCTCACGTTGAGTATGAGACGGAAGCCCGTCACTACGCGCATGTCGACTGCCCTGGTCACGCCGACTATGTGAAGAACATGATCACTGGTGCTGCGCAAATGGACGGCGCGATTCTTGTTGTTTCGGCTGCTGACGGCCCGATGCCGCAGACCCGCGAGCACATTCTTCTTGCCCGCCAGGTTGGTGTTCCTGCGATTGTCGTGTTCCTGAACAAGGTCGACCAGGTTGACGACGAGGAGCTGCTTGAGCTTGTCGACATGGAGGTTCGCGAGCTTCTGTCTTCTTACGAGTTCCCTGGCGACGACACGCCGATTGTTAAGGGTTCGGCGCTTGCCGCTCTTGAAGGCCGTGATCCTGAGATCGGCGAGAACGCGATCCGCGAGCTGATGGCAGCCGTTGACGAATTTATCCCGCAGCCTGAGCGCCCGATTGATCAGCCCTTCCTGATGCCGATCGAGGACGTGTTCTCGATTTCGGGTCGTGGTACGGTTGTGACCGGCCGTGTTGAGCGTGGCGTGATCAAGGTTGGCGACGAGATCGAGATTGTCGGCATCAAGGACACCAAGAAGACGACCTGCACGGGCGTCGAGATGTTCCGCAAGCTGCTCGACAGTGGCGAGGCAGGCGACAATGTCGGCGTTCTTCTTCGCGGTATCGACCGTGACAATGTCGAGCGCGGCCAGGTTCTTTGCAAGCCGGGTTCTGTTACCCCGCACACGAAGTTCAAGGCTGAAGCCTACATCCTGACAAAGGAGGAGGGTGGCCGTCACACGCCGTTCTTCACGAACTATCGTCCGCAGTTCTACTTCCGCACGACGGATGTGACGGGCATTGTTCAGCTTCCTGAAGGCACCGAGATGGTGATGCCGGGCGACAACGTCGAGATGACGGTCGAGCTGATCGTGCCGATCGCGATGGAAGAGCGCCTGCGCTTTGCTATCCGCGAAGGCGGTCGTACCGTCGGCGCCGGCATCGTTGCCAGTATAATCGAGTAACGAAATGACGGGTCGGATTTTCCGGCCCGTTTTCATGTCTGCGGGCGGCGGCTTAGGTCAATTCAGTCTAGTCCATCACCTCTCGCAGGCCGTAACTTCTTCCGTTAGCCGATAATACGTTGAGGCGATCGTCTATTGCAAGCGCGTTACGAACTGCCGTCAAGGCCGTTGTCAGCGAAACTGTGGCTTTTGGCTGATGGATCGACGTATTTCCATTCGGGTCAAGTAGAAGAATTCTTGCGTTTGAATCGCGGTTGATGTCGTCGAGTTTCATATTTGCTCCGGGCGTGATTGGGAA
>JARRPE010000367.1:0-1726 GCA_037383205.1 Methyloceanibacter sp. | reverse complement strand
GTGTTCGATATTGAGCCTGCTTCGTCTGCGCCAGAACCTGAGCCAGTGAGCGCCGCAATCGAAATCGTATCTGGCTCGGTGGCTGTCCGGCTTGACGGAGTTATTGTCAAATCTGGTGTCCAGGCGATCATCACGCGGCGGCTTGATCTGTGGTTGATGGCTTTATGCCGTTGACGAAATCGACGCCTTGGATGACGTCGGCGAGGTGGGCGAAGCCGCGCAGTTTGCGCCAGTTTTTCTCGGCGCATTTGCCAAGCTTGAACATCATGTGCAGCATGCCGTCGCGGGTGAGACAGCCCTTGGTGCGTTTCGTGCGGTGACGGATCGTGGCGAAGGCGCTTTCGATTGGATTTGAGGTGCGTATGCTCTGCCAATGCTGGGCTGGGAAGTCGAAGAAAGTCAGCAATTCGTCACGATCCTTTATCAAGCATTCGACGGCCCTTGGATATTTCGCCTCAAAGGTTTCGATGAACAGATCGAAGGCGGCATGCGCATCATCTCGCGTCTCGGCCTGCCAAATGTCATGCAGCATTTTCTTTGCCTTGGGCTGGGAGCGCTTAGGCAGGTAATTCAGCACATTGCCCGTTTTGTGCATCCAACAGCGCTGTTGCCGCGTGGTTGGGAAAATCTCTTCCAATGCTGCCCAGAACCCCATGGCACCGTCGCCGGTGGCCAGCTTCGGGGCACAGAGCCCGCGGGCCTTGAGGCCGAGGAGAACTTCGCGCCAACTCTGGGTGCTTTCACGCACACCGTCCTCGATGGCCAGAAAGTGCTTTTCGCCACGGGCGTTGACCCCGATCACGACGAGAACACAGAGCCGGTCGTCCGTGCCGCGCAGGCCACTATAGATGCCATCCGCCCAGACATAGACCCATTCGTCGCGGCTCAGATCAGCCTTGCGCCAGTCATTGTACTCCGCAGCCCATTGGCCTTTCAGACGCGAGATCGTCTTGGCAGAGAAACCGGTCGCGTCCGCGCCAAGGAGCATCTTCAGCGCCGATCCTATCTCACCAGTGGAAATGCCTTTCAGATAGAGCCAGGGCAGCGCGGCCTCGATGGATTTCGCTTTCCGAACATACGGCGGCACCAGCGCCGAGCGAAACGTCACCGGCTTGCCGTCCTTCGCCCGCACCTTCGGCACTTTCACCGTGATCGGCCCGAGCCCGGTCTGCACCGCGCGCTCCGGGTGATAGCCGCTACGCACAACCGCTGCGCGGTCTTCTGATGTCCGGCGATCGGCAAACTCGGCGAGAAAGGCATCTCTCTCGGCTTCAACAGCTGCCTGAAGAAGCTCACGAGCTCCTTTGCGCAAAAGGTCCGTCAGAGGGTCCGTGACTGTGTCTCGACCGGTCAAATCAATGATGGTAGCGTCGTCCATGGTGGTGCGTCCTCAATGGTTGGTTGGATGTTTGGCAACGCCATTCCAACCAGATGCACCGCCGTCATTCAAACCGCCCGGACACCAGATTCACTCATAGCTCCGCGAAGTGCAAAAAACAGCAAAAGGTGGTATAGTTCTGGGAAATGGGAGGAACAACTATGGCTGGCTGGCACATCGAAGGCGACTACATAGAAACCTGCAACTGCGCAAAGACGTGGCGAACTATCGCGAGATTGAGCGTCCTGATCCTGAGCAAAGCCACGAAGAAGAGCGGCGTCGATCACGTCAGCGAACGCGCCGCCCATCGGGTCCGTAGCGATGGCAAGGGGCGCTTAGGCGCGCCCC
>JARRPE010000366.1:0-1735 GCA_037383205.1 Methyloceanibacter sp. | reverse complement strand
TGACGCCGTCGCTGAACGCGGCCAGCCGGTCTTTCCCCATGCCCTCGTCCCCCGCCCGAATCTCTCAAAGCGCAGTGAGACCCTAGTGTCCTGATTCCCAAGTCCGCTTCATTCTACGCGTTTATTGCGAGGGTGCGGAGGCAGAACCGCTGAATGCTGGCAAGAATGTCGTCGGCGGTCTTGGTCCAACGGAACGGTTTCGGGTCAGCATTGGTGGCCTCGATGTATGTTTTGATGGCCTTTTCGAGCTCGGCAACCGAGCGGAACACCCCTCGCCTGAGGGCGCGGCCGGTCAGCAGCGCGAAGAAGCGTTCGACTTGGTTGATCCATGAGGCTGATGTCGGCGTGAAGTGCACGTGCCAGCGCGGGCGCTTGGCGAACCAGTTGCGAATGAGCTTGGTCTTGTGCGTGCCGTAGTTGTCCATGACGACATGAATGTCGAGATCGGTAGGGACGTTGCGCTCGACCTCGTCGAGGAATTTGCGGAACTCCGTCGCGCGGTGCCGGGCCATGCATTTGCCGACGACGGTTCCGGCCTTCACGTCGAGTGCTGCAAAAAGAGATGTCGTTCCGTGACGCTTATAGTCGTGCGTGCGCCGTTCGATTTGGCCAGGCCGCATCGGCAACAGCGGCTGCGTGCGATCGAGCGCCTGGACCTGCGATTTTTCGTCCACACACAGCACAACGGCGCGATCCGGCGGCGACAGGTAGAGCCCGACGATGTCACGCACCTTCTCCACGAACAACGGATCGGAGGAGAGCTTGAAGGTCTCGACCCGGTGGGGCTGCAGCCCGAAGGCCTGCCAGATGCGATGGACGGTCGAAGGCGCGTGGCCGATCTCCTTGGCCATGGTTCGCAGACTCCAGTGCGTCGCACCTTTCGGACGCGTTTCCAGCGTCTTGCGGATCGTGGCTGCGATCTCATCGTCGCCGATCTGGCGCGGCGCGCCAGGGCGCGGCTCATCGTAAAGACCGTCCATCCGGTTCTTCGCAAACCGATTGCGCCATGTGCCCGCCGTTGCGGCACAGACACCCACCTTGGCTGCGATCTCTTTGTTGTTGAGCCCGGAAGCCGCAGCGATAACGATCCGCGCCCGCTCCGCCAACGCCTGCGCCACCACGCCATACCATGCAAGCGGCAGCAGAAAAAAGAACGCCAATACCATACGATCAACTTTCATGGCTGAACCTCCTTTACCGTCATCCGCGGCATCTCTTTAAACAAAGCGGCATATTTCCCGTAACCTTCCTTTTCTAAGCTGTCCTTGGGAATGAATCGCAAGGCTGCCGAATTGATACAGTAACGCAAACCGGTCGGTTGCGGGCCATCGTTAAAAAGATGCCCCAGGTGTGACTCGGCGTGCTTGCTACGCACCTCGGTGCGCACCATGAACAGGCTCCGATCGGCATTTTCGACGATATTTTCCGGCGCTAGTGGTCGCGTAAAGCTTGGCCAGCCGGTACCCGAAGCGAACTTATCCAATGAGCTGAAAAGCGGCTCCCCGGAAACGATGTCAACATAGATACCCTCTTCGTGATGATTCCAAAACGCATTCTGAAAAGGTCGTTCGGTGGCACTTTTTTGGGTGACATCGTATTGCAGGGGAGTTAAACGCCTGCGCAGTTCTGCATCGTCCGGTTTGCTGTATCGACCGTTTGACACGGATTTTTCGGAAACGGGCTCGCTTTTCATATGCTTGTTGTCAGCTTTCATCTTCTTTTTCTTTATCTTAAA
>JARRPE010000365.1:0-1737 GCA_037383205.1 Methyloceanibacter sp. | reverse complement strand
GACCGTGGCCGACGCATCTTTCTAGCGCGCAACCGTGAAGCTGAGCGCAGCTTCTCCGGGTTACGTTCAACGAGATGCATATTGACCAGACGTCGATTCGCTGACTGGAAACCAAATCTCGGCGACGTTCCTGTGCTTAGCTATTCGGAACTAATGACCGCTTTGGGTTAGTAGGCGACATCAGAATGCGGCTCAGGCACGACCGCTTCACATCCCTAAGCAGACATCCTCAGCCTCGGGACTGAGGTCTGATGGTGCCAGTAGCAGACGTTCGCGCTGCGGCCCGCTCGCGCTATCAGTCTCCGGCCAGACCAAAGAGCGGAAGGGCAAGCCCCACAGCAAGCCAGACCAGCGCGACGACTGACAACCAGACGAGCGCTTGCTCGCTGAGCTTGTCGGGCAGGCTCATATCGAAGCCTGCAGTCTTGGTTTTCCAGATGAGGAAAAACGCACTCAAGGCCAGAAAGGCCAGATTGAAAAACAGCGTGTAGTCGACGCCGAAGAACTGCCGATTTGTGACGCTCTGTGCATTGGCGGAATCCGGCAGCACACCGAAGGCGGCGAACCCGTAATGCAGGATGATCGCGGTCGCGACCAGCACGGCGAGAAAGATCCCGAGGATATAGAGCGACATCTTCCACCCGTAGTATTTCGCCTGAATGCGCAACACGGGGAAGACCACGAGGTCCGAGAAGATGAACGCCATGATACCGGCGAAGCTGACGCCGTTCGAATAGAGTACGGCGGCGAGCGGAATGTTGCCCATAGAGCCGATGAAGGTGAAGAACGCGGCGACAGGCCCAACGATCGCCTGAAGCAGCACTTCCCAGAAGGCGGGGTCCTGGCTGCCGGACCCGACGAACAGGGCTTCGAAGAAACTTCTTGGCACGAACGCGGCGATGATTCCGGCTACGGTGAAGCCGATCAGCACATCCTTCCACACCATGCGCCATTCCATCACATAACGCGTGGCGACCATGCGCCAGCCTTCCGTGCTCTGGATCAGCTTTCGCCAGTCCGGGATCTCCCCGTCGGCCGTCTGCCCCTCTTCTTGACGCGCGTTCTGTCGCGCCTGTTCAACAAGCCGCGTCGGATAGGTGAGCCGGACAAGCAGCCACATGAGCAAGATCAGCAGGACACCGCCGACATACTCGCCGACCACGAACTGCCAACTCAGGAAGACGGCTATGACAATGCCGAGTTCGATTACGAGATTGGTCGAGGCAAGCAGAAAGGCGAGAGATGGAATGAGTCCGGCCCCTTTGGTGAATAGGGAGCGGCTTGTCGAGAGCGCGGCGAAAGAACACGAGCTTGACAGAAAACCGAAGAGCGTCCCGAGTCCAACACTGGCCGCTCCGGCCTCTCCCATGCTCTTCTTCATGCGCTCCCTGGTCACGAAGACCTGGATCATGCTTGAAATCAGGTAGCCGAAGCCGAAGGCCCACAACGCCATCCAGAACAGACCAACGGTCGTATAGGCCGCCGTATGCCAGGTCTCCAAAAAATTGGACTGCATAAATGGTCATTCTCCGCTGCACCGTTTGCTTGCCTCACTGGGCCAACACGGGACTTGCGGAATTGATCCCACTAATGAAGTGGCGAAAAGCAGCACCAAAAAAGTGATCCGCACTTTCCGGTGAAAACGGCCGTGTAAAGCGCAAATTGGACTAAAAACTCAAGACTAAGAGCGATTCTTGGGTCGCCATCACTTTTTCACGTCTTACCTTGAAGTGTGTC
>JARRPE010000364.1:0-1760 GCA_037383205.1 Methyloceanibacter sp. | reverse complement strand
CCGACTATCCGAAGGACGCAAATTTCAAAGAGAAGTTCGGACCGCGCGGTGTAATCCACTCCTGGGCGCAAGAAGACGGCACCCAGAAAATTGAGGACACGGGCCCGCTGACCAAAAAGCGCATGGAGACCGTGGACGAGGAAACCACCAAGGCGGCGCTCGACTTCATGCAGAAGGCGCATGACGACGGCAAGCCGTTCTTCGTCTGGTGGAACTCGACCCGCATGCACATCTTCACGCACCTCAAGCCAGAGTCCGACGGCAAGACCGGCCTTGGCATCTATGCCGACGGCATGGTCGAGCACGACGCAATGGTCGGCCAATTGCTCGACAAGCTGAAGGAACTCGGCATCGAGAAGAATACCATCGTCATGTATTCGACCGATAACGGCGCCGAGACCTTCACCTGGCCCGATGGCGGCACGACGATGTTTCGTGGCGAGAAGAACACTCAGTGGGAAGGCGGATACCGCGTGCCGACGCTGATCCGTTGGCCCGGCACAGTCGAGCCGGGCACAGTGGTCAACGATATCGGCGCCCACGAGGACATGCTGACGACGCTGCTTGCCGCGGCAGGCGAGCCCAACATCAAAGAGGAGTTGCTGAAGGGTAAGACCATCGGTGACCGCACCTACAAGGTCCATCTCGACGGCTACGATCTTGGGCCTGCGCTCAAAGGCGAGGCGAGTGAGTGGCCACGCAAGGAGTTCATCTATTGGACCGATGACGGCAGCGTCGCGGCCTTGCGCTACAACAACTACAAAGCCACGTTCCTGGAGCAGAAGGCTGAGGGTCTAAGCGTATGGCAGCAGCCATTCTCGGCCTTGCGTACACCGCTTCTGGTAAACCTACGCATGGACCCCTTCGAGCGTGCTCAAGAAGAACATGCGATGGGCTATGACCGCTGGTTCCTCGAGCACATGTTCGCAATTGCGCCGGCCTCGGCCTATGTCGGGAAATGGCTCGAGAGCTTCAAGGAGTTCCCGCCGCGGCAGAAGCCAGGGAGCTTCAATCTCGACAACGTCATGGAGAAGTTGACGGCCGGACCTAGCGGCAACCAATAAGGCCGGACATCAACCTTCGGCCGATGTCTGCGGATTTAGAACAGCGCCCGGTTCTTCCGGGCGCTGCTTTTTTCCAACGCTCGTCGGCTTTGGGTCATGAGCTGACATCTAAACGCGCCGCAGCGAGGACCGCTTTGCGCCTCCAAGCAGACATCGGTCGCTCTGACTGATGGCAACGGCACACGCTTGAGTATGACCTGATCCCCGAGAAGCCCAAACGGGCGGACGAGCCGCCGCCATGGGGGGAACGCAGACCGTGTGACCGACAGCCGGCACTCGGCATCAATCCCATTCCTCCCTGGCAAGCAGGGAGCGCTAGCCGTGCTCGACGTGCTGTCGAAGTATGTTGATCGCAGCGCGGCAGTAAAGATTGCCGTAATGTTCCCGCAAGATTTGCGTAAGTTCTGGCCCGCTTTTGTTCAGGAAGCGGCAAAGCAGCGCCAGCAAGGAGCGTCCTAGGCTTGGCTTCGCGAAATTATCGAGATAACGATATTCGGCCGCAACGCTCTGATCCCAAGAGGGTATCATGAAGGTATCCAAACGCTGGTTCGTCATTGTCGATGGCGCACGTGCTCGGTTTGTAGAAAGCGATCAGGAAGGCCGTTTCAGGACCGTTTCGAGCTTCGAGGCAACGAGCATGCATATGCGAAGCCGTGACATTGGTAGAGACCGGCCCGGACGCGTGTACGAGAGCGC
>JARRPE010000363.1:0-3328 GCA_037383205.1 Methyloceanibacter sp. | reverse complement strand
GCTGGCAGCGCCATGACCGTCAAAGGGCGCTCGGCCCGCGGTACCAACACGACTGATGAGTATTCCCTGAGCGGCACGTCCGACGCGATCGAGCGCGCCGCCAAAGAGTGCGCCTCCGAAGCCGGCTAGGGCTCACGCACGTACAATTCCCTCGCATCGTGGCAGGTGCAGTTCCCAAGGCGGAAGCGACCACCGGCCAACTCGGACCCGCTACATCTTGGCATTTCCGGTTCGCCTCATGATATGAGGAGCCGAGAAGGCACCTTGAGATGACGACGACAGCCACCATAGATCCGGCCGAAGGGCCGCTGACGACCGACACGGGCGCCCGCGAAAGCCTCGCCGGGCTCGGCCGCGACGGCCTGCGCGACCGGCTGGCCGCAGCCGGCGTGCCTGAGCGGCACCTGCGCATGCGGGTCACCCAGCTCTGGGGCTGGCTCTATGTGCGCGGCGCAATCTCGTTCGACGTCATGACTGATGTGGCCAAGGATCTGCGCGCCACGCTGGCGGCGCGGTATTCGCTCGACCGGCCCCAGATCGTCTCGGAGCAAGTGTCCGTCGACGGGACACGCAAATGGCTGCTCCGCCTCGCCGACGGCAAGGACGTGGAGACCGTCTACATCCCGGAAGAGGATCGCGGCACGCTGTGCATTTCGAGCCAGGTAGGCTGCACGTTGAATTGCACCTTCTGCCACACCGGCACGCAACGGCTCGTCCGGAACCTCACCGCTCAGGAAATCGTGGGACAGATCCTGCTGGCGCGCGACCGCATCGGCGACTGGCCCGGCGCCGTTCCGGAGGATCCAACCGGTCTGCCATCCGGCGAACGCAAGATCACCAACGTGGTGCTCATGGGCATGGGCGAGCCGCTCTACAATTTCGAGAACGTGCGCGAGGCCTGCGCCATCGCGGCCGACGGCGAGGGTCTGTCGATCTCGAAGCGCCGCATCACGCTCTCCACCTCCGGCATCGTGCCGGAGATTCCGCGCTGGGGCGAAGAAGCGGGAACCATGCTCGCGATCTCGCTGCATGCCGTCCGCGACGAGTTGCGCGACGAGCTCGTGCCGATCAATCGCAAATGGCCTATTGCCGAACTGCTGGAGGCGTGCCGCGCCTATCCGGGGCTCTCCAATGCGAAGCGCATCACCTTCGAATATGTGATGCTGAAGGGCGTCAACGACTCCATCGACGACGCGAAGGCGCTCGTGCGCCTGCTCAAGAAGATCCCCGCCAAGATCAATCTCATCCCGTTCAATCCGTGGCCGGGGGCGCCCTATGACTGTTCCGATTGGGAGCAGATCGAGAAGTTCGCCGAGGTCGTGAATCGCGCCGGCTATGCGAGCCCCGTGCGCAGCCCACGCGGCCGCGACATCATGGCCGCCTGCGGCCAGCTCAAGAGCGCGAGCCTGAAGCAGCGCGCGAGCGCCCGTCTCGACGAGGCGCGGGCTTGAGCAGCTCGTCGACCGCGCTCGAGAGCTACCCCTTCGCCCAGCGCAGCGCCGTCTCCAGGCGGTCGTTACCCAGCGCAGCGCCGCCTCCAGGCGGTCGTTGCCCCAGAACAGCTCATCGCCCACCGTGAAGGTCGGCGCGCCGAAAATGCCCAGCGCCTTGGCTTCATCGACCTGCGCGAACAACGCTTCCTTGTTGGCCGGCGCATTGGCCGCTTCGAAGGCAACGTCGGGGTCGACGTCGATCTCGGTGAGGATGGCGCGCAGGGTCTCGTCATCGGAGATGTCGCGCTGCTCCGCGTAGTTCGCCATGAACACCGCCCGCGTGAAGTCCGCAGTCCAGCCCGAAGTTTCGCCGGCGAGCGCGAGGCGCGCCGCTTTCACGCCGTTCTGCGGGAAGCGCACCGGCGGCAGCTGCAATGGTAAGCCTTCCTCGTCGCAAACGCGGGTGAAATCCCGCCACATATAGCGCCCCTTGGCGGGATAGATATTGAAGGGCGAGTCGTTCCAGCCGAGCTCCTTGAAGATCGGGCCCAACAGAAACGGCCGCCAGCGAACCGCAACGCCCGCATCCGCCGCGAGGGGGGCGATACGCATGGCGGTTACATAGGAGTACGTGCTGGCAAACTCGTACCAAAAGTCGATTCTAGGCATGATGCGGGTCCCGGCCTTGCGATCCGTTTTCTATAGTCGCGTCTTCTATAGTCGGCACCGGGACGGGCGTCATGGAACGTAGGGAGCACAGAGCCGTATGATCGGGCATTTCGTTTGGCGCGGCTTCGTCGTGATCGTGTCGTTCTTCGTCGGCGTCGGCGTCGCGCTCGCGGTTCTGTTCGCGCTGGGCTCGGTGTGGATGGGCGACGAGCTCCGGGCAATCGCGATCGACGATCCGCAGTTTCGCGCCTTCGTGCTTCAAGACCCGGTTCTGCAGGATGCGGCCGTCCAGCGCAGCGTCGCGATGGCTTTCGGCGCCGTCGTCTTCATTGGGACCGTGGGCCCTGCGCTCACCGCGCTGCCGGCCTTCGCCGCGGCGGTCATCGGAGAAGTCCTGCACGTTCGCTCGTGGATGTACTACGTCCTCGCCGGTGGTGCGGCTCTCGCCGCCATTCCGCTCCTGGCGGGCAGGGCTGCGGACACCGCTTCGCTGCCCGCGAGCGAGTACATGACCATCTTCGCAACGGCCGGCTTTGCCGGGGGCCTTATTTACTGGGTTCTGGCTGGTCGCGGAGCTTGACCGGCGAGCGCGACTTCCCGTGGTCCACGGCCACGAGCCAAGGCTCCGGCTTGAAGAGCGTTACCGTCTCGCGCCAGGACCGCTTGGCCAGACTGCGGCGGCGGCGCCAGGCGGACCCGAACTTGCGAATAAGGGCCGCTCGCGAACGCGTCTGCTCTTGGTTGTTATCCATCGTGTCTTTCGTCATCAACGCACTCCTTCGGACCCCCGAAGAATCAACTCCTCCTAATGTGTGAGGTTCCATCCGTTTCCGCAACAATCATAATATCGTCATACGAGGGGCCCGGTTTACGAGACCGAGAGGCGTTTGTTGGCAATGTGTCGACGCTGGGCCATAAAGCCTTGATTTTGGTCATACGAACTATGCCGCGCGGTAACCGCGGCGGCAGGGTGCATCATTCGAGGAGACACGCTTGGCGCGCCGCTGGCTGCTGGCAACTCTGGCTCTCGGACTAGTCTTGGGCTTGATCTTCGCGATCTTCCCAGAGATCGATCTTTGGGCGGCGTCGCTGTTCTACGATCCCGAGAAGAGCCGCTTCCCCATGGCCCGCGACGCGGACTGGGAAACGGTTCGCAATCTCGCGTATTGGATCCCCTATCTGCTGGTCGCACCGTCGCTGTTCGTGCTGATCCGGAAGTTCGTGTT
>JARRPE010000362.1:0-2555 GCA_037383205.1 Methyloceanibacter sp. | reverse complement strand
CAGAGCTGTCAGCAGGAAAACCCGGTTGGCCGGAGCAGGAATGACAGCCCGGATCAGTGTCAGGCTGCCATTCCGATGCTCGTAAGATCCATCGCGGTTCGATGAACCGGCGTGGGATAGCGGCATGGACATGAGGCCCGAAAATCGGACTCCGCCGCAAACCGGGCAAACCCAATCAAGCGACGGTCCGCTGCGCGTGCTGGTCTTCGCCTAGCTCTTCGACGATCTTGGCGCAAAAGGCTTCGAGATCCTCGGGGTTCCGGCTCGTTATCAGCCCCTGGTCGACGACGACCTCCTTGTCCACCCAATTGGCTCCGGCATTCTTCACGTCGGTCGCCATGGAATGGTAGGACGTCATGCTTCGCCCTTTGGCGACGCCAGCCTCCACCAACAGCCACGGTGCATGGCAGATCGCAGCAAGCGGCTTCCCGCTGTTGTAGAAATCCCTGACGAGCGCCACCGCATCCACATCGGCGCGCAACAAGTCGGGATTAATCTGCCCGCCAGGTATGACGAGTGCATCGTACTCATCAACCATGACGGCATCGATGGTCCGGTCGACCGCAATCGATTCGCCCCAGTCCTTGGCGCTCCACCCTCGGATCTCGCCGACTTTGAGCGAGATGATATCGACGGCCGCGCCGGCTTCCTCGAGCTTTTGTTTCGGCACCATGAGTTCGGATTGTTCAAAGCCGTCCGTGGCGAGAATTGCGACCCTCTTGTCACTGATATCAGTCATCGCGTCTCCTTGCTTTCCATTCACTGGGGGCAACACCCGGCGCAAGAAAATGTTTCTGACGAAGTATGAATGTGCGCGCGGGATCCTGGCGTTCGCCGCCCTGCCATCGCGAGATCGTAGAGTTCCGCTTCTCTTCCGCGTCCTAGGGTCCCTACGCTTGCTCAGGGCAGAACACGTGGCCCCACCGGGGCACTTGCACGCGGTTGAGCGTTCCCTAGGGCTTCCGTGGAGGAGAGCCGCCGACTGTAATATCGCCGCCGGTCGACATTCCCGGTTGACACCGAGGCGATAGAGATGCGGCACTCGACCGGCTTCCTTTCAGCCCGCTTGAGGAGAAATCTCGGTGCGCAAGCTTGCCCTTCACTGGCAGATACTCATCGCCATCGTCCTCGCGGCCGTTGTCGGGTCGATCGTCAAGCACTACACGACCGACGCCTTCGCTCCAGGAATGCTTGGCGTCAGCTTCGTTTCGGTCTTCGAGTTTGTCGGCGCGATTTTCCTCAATGCCTTGAAGATGATCATCGTGCCGCTGATCACGTCGTCGATCATCGTCGGTGTTGCCGGGATCGGATCGGGAGGCAATATCGGCGCGCTTGGTGTGCGCACGCTGCTTTTCTACGCCGTGACGACGCTCGCCGCGATTCTGATCGGTCTCATTGCGATCAACATCATGAAGCCCGGCTATGTGGACGGCAAACCCGCCGGCGAGATTCTAGCGCTCGAGGCGCCGGCCGACGATATCAGCGAGAGAATTGAAGGGAAGGGCGCCGGCGATGTCGTGGATTTGTTCAAGCGTCTCGTGCCGCCCAACATCGTCAAGGCGGCGGCCGAAGGACAGATGCTTGGGCTCATCTTCTTTTCCATTCTATTCGGCTACTTCATGACGAGGCTCTCGCACGACTATGCGGAGCCCTTGTTCAATTTCTGGAACGGCGTGTTCAACGTCATGATGCATATGACCGAATTCATAATGAAGTTTGCACCGATTGGCGCCAATTTCGCGCTGGCGGTCCTCTTAGCGCTCCTGCTGCATTCGCTGATCACGCTGCCGCTGCTCTTGCGGTTCATAGGCCGCGTAAAACCATTTGCAACGATGCGGGCCATGTCGCCGGCCTTGCTCACCGCCTTCTCCACGTCGTCGTCCTCGGCAACCTTGCCCGTCACGATGGACACGGTCGAAGAGAAGGTCGGTGTGTCGAACCAGGTGTCGAGTTTCGTGTTGCCGCTGGGCGCAACGGTTAACATGAACGGGACGGCGCTCTATGAATGTGCGGCGGCCATGTTCCTCGCTCAGGCCTACGGACTGGAACTCAGTTTCGGCGTTCAGTTTACGATTGTCACGATTGCGCTCGTGACGTCGATTGGGGTCGCCGGCGTGCCGTCCGCGTCGCTGGTCGCCATTGCCATCATTCTCGCCGCCGTCGGTCTCCCGGTGGAAGCCATCGGGGTGCTCCTGGTGTTCGATCGTGTGCTCGATATGTGCCGTACAAGCGTCAATGTCTGGGGCGATGCCTGCTGCGCCACCATCATCGCGCGGCTGCGGGGCGAAAAAACCAACGTCGCCGTCGACCCGCGTTAGGCTCGCGCGCCGCCAGCCGTCCAGGGCACAATTCGGGTCATTTCGGGGCGTGCTGCCTTAGTTGGCTCAACAGCGGAACCAACCCAAAGGCCTCGCGTTCTTCCGTCCGCCTGCACCGATTGCAGGTGCGTTCAAACGGAGGAAAAGACCATGAAGCATTTCGTCACCATGCTCGCTCTCGCCACCACGCTGGCTGCCGCAGCTCCTGCCTTCGCCGGCCCTGACAACCAGGCCGAT
>JARRPE010000361.1:0-3560 GCA_037383205.1 Methyloceanibacter sp. | reverse complement strand
GCACGCCCCATTCCTCGTCGTGATAGGCCACGTACAGCGGGTCCGTTCCCGGCCAGGGGCAGCGGGTCGTCGCGCCGGTACTCATACGCCTTCGGCCACCGGCAGCTCGAATGTCGCGAATGCCGGAAGGCGGACCGTTACGGTCGCGCTGCCGGCCTGCAGGGGGTCGCCCTTTGCTAAAGCCGACGCCACGCGGTCGAGCCTGAGCAACGCAAGTCCTCGGGTCCCGTCCACGGAACCGATCGTGCCCACGGGCAAGGCGCCCGCCGTCACGTCGGATCCCTGCTCCAAGGCATGGTCGCCTTCGATCTGCACCACGCGTTTGCGCGCGGTGCCGCGATGTTGCATGCGAGAGACGACTTCCTGGCCCACATAGCAGCCCTTCTTGAAGTCCACGCCCGCCAACTGATCGTAAAGCGCCTCGTGCGGGAAGGCCTCGCCATAGGCATAGTCCAGGCCGCCGAGCGGAACGCCGAGCGCAATCCGGTGCGCATGGTAGTCGGCCTCACTCGCGGGCGTGCAGGCCGTATCGTCCAAGGCGCTGCTCTTTGGCAAGAGGATGCGCAAGCCAAGATCGGGCAGCCGCGGATCGGCGAAGGCTATGGCGTCATCGGGCAGCACGGGCGTGCCGCCCCAGGCCGCCGCGACGGCCAGTGTGGGTTCGACTTCGACGGTGACGTTGGAGCGCAATTTGTAAAACGAAATCCGCTTGGCGAGCGCTTCAACACTTTCTGCCGGCGCCTCGATCAAGAAACTGTCCTGATCGGGAACGATGAAGAAATCGAACAGAATTTTTCCCTGCGGCGACAATAGGCCGGCGAAGATCGCGTTGCCGTCGGTCGTCTTCTTCAGATCGTTTGACAGCAAGCCCTGCAGGAACGTCTTCGCGTCCGCGCCAGAGACCCGCAACACCCCGCGATCGGGCAGGAAAGTTGTATGGCAGGTTTCTTGTTCGCGATGACTCATGGGGTGCCCTTCTGCTACCAAAGCGATAAGTATCTAGGTGCCGGGCGGTTGCCCCTCAAGGAGAAGCCGAAGCGCTATGGCTGAGACGTTCGACATCCTTTTCAAGGGCGGAACGGTAGTAAACCACAACGGCGAAGCGCCTGTCGACATCGGTGTGCGCAATGGCCAGATTCGGGCGATCGGCGAGCTCGATACAAGCCTTGCGGACCAGACCGTCGATGCGCGCGGACTGCATATTCTGCCGGGCGTCATCGACACCCAGGTCCATTTCCGCGAGCCCGGGATGGAGCACAAGGAAGATTTGGAGACGGGCAGCCGCGCGGCGGTACTCGGCGGCGTCACGGCCGTCTTCGAAATGCCGAACACGAGCCCGCCGACCACGACCGCGGAAGCACTGGCCGCCAAGGTCGCCGCGGGCACCAATCGCATGCATTGCGAGTTTGCGTTTTTCGTTGGCGCGACGCGCGAGAACGCCGTCCATCTTGCCGAACTCGAACGGTTGCCGGGTGCTGCGGGCATCAAGATCTTCGCGGGCTCCTCGACCGGCGATCTTCTCATCGAGGACGACGAAACACTAACCCAGGTGTTCTCCACCATCCGCCGCCGCTGTTCGATTCACTCCGAGCTGGAGTCCCGGTTGCGCGAGCGTCTTCCGCTTCGGCGCGTCGGTGACCCGACGAGCCATTACGAGTGGCGCGACGAGGTGGCCGCGCTCGAATCGACGCAGCGTCTCCTGCGGCTCGCGGCGGCTACGGGCGCGCGGATTCACATTCTTCATATCTCGACGGGCGCCGAGATGGAGTTGCTGTCGCACCACAAAGACGTGGCGACGGTGGAGGTCACGCCCAGCCGACTATGAGCGTCTCGGGACCAAAGTTCAGCAGAACCCGCCGATCCGAGATCGAGCGAACCAGGACCTGCTGTGGTGGGGACTGGAGCAGGGCGTGGTCGATGTCCTGGGATCGGACCACGCGCCGCACACGCTCGAAGAGAAAGCGGCCACGTATCCCGCGACGCCTTCCGGCATGCCCGGCGTGCAGACGCTGGTCCCGATCATGCTCGATCACGTCAACGCCGGCCGCCTCAGCCTCGCCCGCTTCGTCGATTTGACGAGTGCCGGCGCGCAGCGGTTGTTTGGAATTACCTGCAAGGGCCGGATTGCCGTCGGCTACGATGCAGATTTCACGGTCGTCGATCTCAAGGCGGAACACCTCATCGAGGATTCATGGGTGGCGAGCAAGGCAGGTTGGACGCCCTTCGCGGGCCGCAAGGTGCAAGGATGGCCCATCGGGACCGTCATCCGGGGACATCTCGCCATGTGGGAAGGCGAACTCGGCGAAGCACGCGGTCAAGCGGTTCGTTTCGACGAAGGGGTCCCGCAAGGCGGCGCGCGCTAGCCGCTGCGGCGCTCGGTCTATTTCAGAAAGTAGTGCCAGATCCCATTGGGCGCGACCCCGAGCCGGTAACCGGTGTATTCGCCTGAGGCCATCATCGCTTTGGCCTGCTTGGGCGGGACGAGCCGGTAAAGCTCCACCTGTTCTTTCGGCGTCAGCGTGGTGAGGTCGATCTCCGCAAAATACGGCCAGATATACATGCCGGTATCACCCTTGCCTTTCAGGACAAATCCGGTGCTGAGAATGTCCAGCATGGTCGCGAGAATATCGCGCCCCGTGCCGTCAACCGACTGAGCTTTCCAATAGGCGATCGGGTCATCAATATGCTTCGCCGCCACCATCGGCTTCAATTCGTTCGATTCGAGCACGGCCCGCATCTCTTCGATGTCGCCAGTCTCGGCCGCGAGAACGATCATTCTGAGGATGCGCTGAACCAGTTTGGGTGTGGCGGTGGCGTCGTACAGCACCGTGGAACCGGTCCTGACATGAGCCGCTTCGGCCTCGGGGTCGGGCAGTTTGTCGCTTGCGCCGGCCGTGTTCCCCGAGCCGTAGACAAGCAACGCAGCGCCCGTTACCAATGCCGCGAGGGCGGCGATGACGAAGTTTTTCCGCAGCTTCAAGCGAGACTCCATGTGATTTGAGTCAATCTCGCAGAACCGCGGGCAGTTGCAAGTTCATGCAGCGAGTAATCAGGTGCGGGGTCGTGGCGAAGGGCTTTTGGGCTGGTCTGGCGGCAGGGCTGGGCGCGGTTCTCGGCGACGGCGTGCTTGCGGTGGCGGGCGCCTTCAGCATCGCGGCGATCTCGGACGTGATTCTAGCCTATGGCGACACGATTCAGTTGATCGGCGGCGTGCTTCTCGTTGCCTTCGGTATCGCGCTCCTTGTGAGGCGGCCCGTGATGACGACACCGCCTCATGAGCGCTCGCACATCCTCGAGCACATGGGCATCATTCCCCAGACCTTCATTCTGACCGTCACCAATCCCGGCGCGGTGCTGGGCATGGCCGCCATGATCGGCGGGCTCGGGTCGCTGATTGGCGGTCTCAACACGAACTTGGAAGCGCTGATCCTGGTGGTCTCTGTGATGGGGGGGAGCCTGTTGTGGTGGCTCGGCCTGTCCGAACTAGTCGCAAAGTTTCGTCACAAGCTGACGGACAACCGCCTGAAAGTGGTCAATCGGATCGCCGGCCTGATCCTTCT
>JARRPE010000360.1:0-2714 GCA_037383205.1 Methyloceanibacter sp. | reverse complement strand
TCCTGTCGCAGCCTTGTGATGGCCTGTTAGCGTATGTGAAGGGATTTTCGGGCCTTGCGACCCTTCCAGGCCGGTTTTCGAGGCGTTCGGGTCCGAAATTGCCTCCGATTGATTGACTTGCCCGCCTGCCGCACCTATAAGCCGCTCCGAACCATTTCGCCTCCGAGGCCCGCGTTCCTATGATGAACGGCGTGGACGGATGGCAGGAGAAAGTCCGTGAAACGCACTTATCAACCCTCGCGGCTCGTCCGCAAACGGCGCCATGGTTTTCGCGCGCGTATGGCTACCAAGGGTGGCCGCAAGGTTATTGCGCGCCGGAGATGCAAGGGCCGCAAGCGCTTGTCAGCCTAGGCGGAATCAAGCCGCCTCACCCCGGTGACGGCCATCGGACGTCTCAAGACCCGGTCTGAGTTTTTGTTCGTGAAGAGCGGTACGCGCTTCGCGACGCCGTCGCTTGTGCTTCAAGCCCGGCGGCGCACGCCCGGGTCGAGCCAAAGCCCCGCAATCGCCCGCTTCGGCTTTACCGCGACGAAACGCCTCGGAAGCGCCGTGGTGCGCAACCGCGCGCGGCGGCGACTCAAGGAAGCCGTGCGCCTCGCGGCCTCCGGCCAAGCCGTCGAGGGCTATGATTATGTGTTGATCGCGCGCGGGGGCGCGGTACACCGGCCCTTCACCGAGGTGATCAAGGATCTTCAGCGCGCGCGGACCAAGGGGCACGAGCCCTCTTCGGGGAAGCGGCGCCGCAAAACTCCTTCGGCCTAGCGCCGATCAGACAAGACGAGCACGACAACAGCCACCGGGCCGAAACACGACATGGACGAGAACAACCGCAATTTCATCTTGGCGATCGTGCTGTCGATGACCGTGCTTTTCGCTGTCGATGACCGTGCTTTTCGCCTGGCAGTTCTTCGTCGTGCCGACGAAGCCGCCCAAGGCTCAGCAGACGGCTCAGACGGAGCAGTCTCAGCCCGGCGAGCAGGGGCCGCCGTCGCCGTCCACAACCGGCGGCGCACCGCGGCCGAGCGCCGGCACCGCCCCGCAGCCCGAGGGCTCCCCGACGGGGATGACGCGGGCAGAGGCGCTCGCCGGCTCGCCGCGCATCGCCATTGAGACGCCGAGTGTCCGCGGCTCTATTTCGCTGAAGGGCGCCCGGATCGACGATTTGACGCTCAAGGACTACCGGGTGACCGTCGATCCCGACAGCCCCCAGGTGGTCCTGCTGTCTCCGGCCGGCGGCCCGCACGCCTACTACGCGGAGCGCGGCTTCGTGGGCGCGGGCGGCAGCAAGACGCCGCTGCCCTCCGGCGACACGCTGTGGACGGCCGAGGACAACGCGAAGCTCACGCCCGATACGCCTGTCACCCTCACCTACGACAACGGCGAGGGCCTGAAATTCACGCGAACCATTTCCGTCGACGACAAGTACATGTTCACGATCACCGACAAGGTGACGAACACGGGGACCGAGGCCGCCACCATCTACCCCTATGGTCTCGTATCCCGCCACGAACTGCCCCAGGTCCAAGGCTTCTACATCCTGCACGAGGGGCTGATCGGGGTTGTCGACGACGGCCTGGAGGAGATCAGCTACAGCTCCGCGCTCGAGGATCCGCCGGCGACGTTCAAGAGCAAGAACGGCTGGCTGGGCATCACAGACAAATACTGGGCGACGGCCATCGTGCCCGCTCAGAACATTCCCTTCGAGGCCAAGTTCGCGGGCTCGGACAAGGGCGGGCGTCAGCACTTCCAGACCGACTACCTAATGAACGCCATGGCGATCCCGGCCGGCGGGACGGTGGAAGTATCCGGCCAGGTGTTCGCCGGCGCCAAGGAAGTGAACGTCGTGGACGGCTATGCCGCGACCTACAACATTCCCAAGTTCGATCTCCTGATCGACTGGGGCTGGTTCTACTTCCTCACCAAGCCGCTCTTCTACGCGCTCGACTACTTCTACAGGCTGGTCGGCAACTTCGGCATCTCGATCCTGATCGTCACGGTGCTGATCAAGCTCGTGCTATTCCCGCTCGCGAACAAATCCTACGTGTCGATGAGCCGGATGAAGAAACTTGCGCCCGAGATGCAGAAGATCAAGGAGCGCTACAGCGACGATCGCATGCGTCAGCAGCAGGCGATGATGGATCTGTACAAGAAGGAGAAAATCAACCCGGCATCGGGCTGTTTGCCGATCCTCGTGCAGATTCCCGTGTTTTTCGCGCTCTACAAGGTGCTTTTCGTCACCATCGAAATGCGGCATGCGCCGTTCTTCGGGTGGATCCAGGATCTTTCCGCGCCGGACCCGACGACGATCTTCAATCTCTTCGGGCTCATTCCTTGGGATCCGCCGCTGTTCCTCATGGTCGGCGCGTGGCCCATCATCATGGGTATCACCATGTGGTTCCAGATGAAGCTGAACCCGGCCCCGCCGGATCCGATTCAGCAGAAGATCTTCACCTGGATGCCGGTGGTGTTCACCTACATGCTCGCCTCGTTCCCGTCGGGTCTCGTGATCTACTGGGCATGGAACAACTTCCTCTCGATCCTGCAGCAGTCGGTCATCATGTGGCGTCAAGGCGTCGATATCCCGCTCCTTGAGAATCTCGGCTTCAAGCCGCCCAAGGACCCTGTAGACGACGACGATGAGGCGAAGACTGCGCGGGAAGCGGCCGAGGAAAGACGCAGCGCCAAGGCCTCTCGCCGTGCGGAGCGGGCCGCCA
>JARRPE010000359.1:772-2967 GCA_037383205.1 Methyloceanibacter sp. | reverse complement strand
GCGTATTCCGCCAGCCAGTATGAGCAAGCTCATGACGCTGGCTGTGGTCTTTCGCGAACTCAAAGCGGGGCGCATCAAGCTCGACGATACGTTCACCGTGAGCGAGCACGCGTGGCGTACAGGCGGCGCGCCGTCGGGAACCGCCGCCATGTTTGCGCCCTTGGGCAGCCCGATCACGGTCAGCGATCTCATCCAAGGCGTGACCGTGCAGTCCGCAAATGATGGGGCATTGATCCTCGCCGAAGGCATTGGAGGAACCGAGGGCGGCTTCGTCAAAATGATGAACGATTACGCGAAGCAGAACGGCCTCACGGGCTCGACGTTCGCAAACCCGACGGGGCTTCCGGCCGAACTAAAGACGGGTTACACTGCCGAGGCGGGCTATGGCCTTGTGTCGAGCGCAAAGCGCGGCGACCAGCGGCTAATCCTCGTGGTCACGGGACTTGAGGGCAAGAATGACCGCGAAAGCGAATCCCGGCGGGTGCTCGAGTGGGGCTTCAAGAGCTTCCGGCCCTTCCGGTTGTTTGAAGACGGGCAGCAAGTCAGCGAAGCGTTGGTGTGGGGTGGCGAGAAGCATTACGTGCCGCTCGTCGGCGACGGCGCCATCGATCTCTTGCTTCCGGCCAGCGCCACCGGTGCCGTCACCGGGGAAATCATCTACGAAGGACCGATCAAGGCGCCCATCAAGAAGGGAGACCAGATCGCGACGCTCAAGGTCCAATCGGCCGAACTTGCCGCGATCAATGAAATCCCGCTCTATGCCGGCGAGGACATCAACAGCAGCGGGTTCGCCATGCGGGGCATCGATTCCCTGCTTGTGCTTGCGTTCGGCTGGCTGCTCTAGCGCCGGGTAGGCGAGCCCACTCCATCATGCAGCAAGCCATCGAGATCGGACGTTTCATCACTTTCGAGGGCGGCGAAGGCTCCGGCAAGTCGACCCAGGTGAACATTCTCGCGGAACGGCTTTCCCGTTCCGGGCGGGCCGTTTTCGTGACGCGCGAACCAGGCGGCTCGCCGGCGGCCGAGGAGATCCGTGAAGTGCTTCTGTCGGGACAAGTGGCGCAGTTCGGTCCGCTCGCGGAGTCGGTCATGTTCGCGATGGCGCGCGCAGATCATATCGACAATGCGATTCAGGGCGCGCTGCAGCAGGGGCAGTGGGTGATCTGCGACCGCTTCATCGACTCGACGCGTGTCTATCAGGGGGCGACGGGAGGGGTGCCGCGCGGGCTCATCAATGCGTTGGAGCAGCTGACCGTCGGGGCCCTCACACCCGACGTCACCTTTATTCTGGATATCCCGGCCGAAGAAGGGCTTGCGCGCGTCGAGGCGCGCGCCGAAGCTCGGGGTCTCGACCGTTTCGAAAGCCAGGAGCTCTTGACCCATGAGCGCATTCGCCGTGGATTTCTGGACATCGCGGAGGAGGAACCTGGCCGTTGCGTCGTCGTGGACGCAAGCCAGCCCGAGGCCATGGTCGCCGAAGATGTTTGGGAGACGGTGCTGCAACGCCTCAACCCCTAAACGGGCCGCCGTAGTTAGCCGATCATGAGTGCCGCAAGCAAGAAGCCCAATGCTGGCGCAGTCGAGCCGGACCGGCTGGAGTTGTTCTCCAGCCCGCGCGAGGTGGACCGTGTCTTCGGTCACGACGAGGCGGCGCAGGAGTTCGACGAGGCGCTGCGCAGCGGCCGCTTGCATCACGCCTGGCTGCTGGTGGGGCCGGAGGGCATCGGTAAGGCGACGCTCGCCTATCGCTTGGCCCGGACCATCCTCGCGCATGCAGAAGCGGGTGACCTTCTACCCGGCGAGCCTGCCGATGTCGCACCCGATCACCCGATCTTCCGCAAAGTCGCGGGATTGGCCCATCCCAATCTACTGCTCATTCGCCGCTCCTGGATGGAGAAGACGAAGCGTTATTCGCAAGTGATCAGCGTCGACGAAGTCCGCCGGCTGCGCAGTTTTCTCGGCAGCACCGCAGGCGATGGGTCCTGGCGCGTGGTGATCGTCGACCGGGCCGATCAGCTCAATCAGAACGCCGCGAACGCCTTGCTGAAGGCGCTCGAGGAGCCGCCGCCGAACACGCTGTTTCTGCTGGTGTCGAATGCGGAAGGACGCCTGCCGGTGACCATCCGCTCGCGGACCCGCGTACTGCGGCTCGCGCCCTTGGCCGACGAGCCGCTCGGCGCCGCGGTCCGGGCCGC
>JARRPE010000359.1:0-747 GCA_037383205.1 Methyloceanibacter sp. | reverse complement strand
CGAGACCGACGCGGAAACGCTTCAGATGGCGATGGCCTTGTCGCAGGGCAGCGTGCGCCGGGCGCTCGAGCTCGTCACCGGAGAAGGCATCGGGCTCTACAACGACATCGTCGCAACGTTCGAGGGACTGCCGGATCTCGATGGTGCGCGGGTCCAGCGTCAGGCCGAGAAGCTCGCGAACGTCAATGAGACGGAGCAGCTCGAGCTTTACCTCGCGCTCCTGCTCGGGCTGATCGAACGGCTGGTGCGCTACGGCGCCACGGGCACGGGTCTGACGGACACAGAGGAGAAGTTGGCGCGCCGTCTTCTGACAGCCCAGACGCTTCCGGACTGGGCGGAGGCCTGGGAGGCGATCTCGGCCGCGCGGGCGGAGACCTTCGCGTTGAATCTGGACCGAGGCCTGCTCGTCCTCAACAGCTGGTTCGGCCTTCAGGAGCTTGCGGCCAAGCAAACATCCTGACGGGTCCGACGAGCACGCTTGGCAGGGACGGAAGGCAAGGCTATGTCTCCGCTTGAGGAGATACCATGGCCGACAGAGACACCTATTATATTACGACCGCGATTTCGTATCCGAACGATGCGCCGCATATCGGACACGCTTACGAGGCTGTGGCGACCGATGCGATCGCGCGCTTCCGGCGCTTGCAGGGCAAAGACGTGTTTTTCCTCACGGGCACCGACGAGCACGGTATCAAGATGCTTCAGACGGCGCGCAAGCAAGGCATCGAGGTCGCCGAACTCGCCGAC
>JARRPE010000358.1:0-1848 GCA_037383205.1 Methyloceanibacter sp. | reverse complement strand
CCAAGATTCCATTATGCTATGGCCATCTGATGCTTATGACAAAGGCAGAACCTTATACGTCACAGGACGAACCCTGCGGCTGGCGATAAGAGGCCAGACCTCCTTCTGTAGACTTCGTGCGACTTTTGACTTGAATGCTTCGGGACGCGATCGCAGTGTTGAACCTGTATAGTGTATGCGCTTTAGCATCACTGGCATTAGGTCGATCTCAATCTTCGAGCCAGCATTGAAAGCGATCTGGATGATCCGGGCATCATGCCGCGACGCCTTGATGTTGCGGGCGACGTAGTCGCCACCAATGATGTCGAGAATTATGTCGGCACCACCAGCTTCCCGGCAAACTTCGACGAAGTCTTCCTCTTTAATATTTATGGTGCGTGATGCGCCCAGCGATCTTGCAAATTCGGCTGCGGAGTCGGATTCGACTGTGGTGAAGACAGTGAGGCCCATAGCTGCGGCCAATTGTATTGCGGTCGACCCTATGCCGCCTGCTCCACCATGGACTAGAAAGTTGCCATTCTCGGGGATCGTTTGATCTTGGAATACGTTGCTCCAGACGGTAAAAAAGGTCTCCGGAAGGCCAGCAGCATCTATCTCGTCCAAGCCCTCTGGTATAACAAGACAATGTTCTGCCTTGGCCAAAACAAATTCGGCATAGCCGCCGCCGTTGACTAGGGCGCAGACCTTGTCGCCCGGTCGCCAAAGGTCTTGATCCCGGCCAACTGAAACAACCTCGCCCGACACCTCAAGTCCCAGTAGATCGGACGCGCCTTTTGGCGGAGGATAATGGCCACGGCGCTGCACCAGATCAGGGCCGTTCACGCCGGCGGCGGTTACTCGAATCAGCACTTCGTCATCAGCCGGAACCGGAACTGATCGGGTGCCTGGCGTAAGGACCTCGGGGCCACCGAAACCGTTGAGTTCGATCACAGACATCGTCTCGGGAATAGAGTAGGAAGTCATGGCGCGGATAGTTCTCCCTTGTATTTGTTATTCAGTACCTACTTCGCGCTCCGACCTCGGCAGAAGAACGCCTGATGCCTGGTGGCGGAGCCTAGATTACTGATAGCACTGGCCGTTTCGGCATTAGGTGTGCCAGAGAGGACGCTCTGTCAATGCGTTCGCTAGATTGTTTGCACTCAGAAATAATGTATGAAGGGGGGCAAGTTGATAAGTCTAAGAGAAATGGAATTCTTGTCAGCGCTGGCTCGGCGGAAGCACTTTGCGCGGGCGGCAGAAGACTGCGATGTCTCGCAGCCTGCGTTCTCCATGCGAATAAGAAAGATCGAGGAGAAACTCGACACCGCAATCGTGAAGCGCGGAAACAGGTTTCAAGGGTTTACCGCAGAAGGCGAAGCCCTCGTGCGGCACGTCCGAAAGATTCTCGAGGACGTGAAATTACTTGAGCAGGAGTTCTTCTCAGCGCGAGGCGATGTCACGGGACAGTTGTCTGTCGGCGTTGTGCCAACGGCCGTTATCTTCAGTGCGCGCGCCGTCAGGCTTCTTCGGGAGAGGCATCCGGGTATTGTGGTGAAAATTCAGACAACAACTTCTTTGTCGGTGCAACTTGGTCTCGAGAATGGGGTTTTTGACGTTGGCATCACCTATGGAGAAGGTGTGTCAGACGATCTCATGCGGGTGGAAGACCTCTATAGCGAAACCTATTACCTGCTAGTGCCTCGCAGGCTTGCGCCGCGCACAATGGGCGAAGTGACTTGGGCCGAAGCAGCAGAGCTTCCGCTGAGCCTTCTCGAACCGGAGATGCAGAACCGCCGCATTATGGATCGCGTTTTTGGCGAGCTTGGTTTGAGACCGAAGGTTGTAACGGAATCCAGCGGCTTTATTGCG
>JARRPE010000357.1:0-1849 GCA_037383205.1 Methyloceanibacter sp. | reverse complement strand
CCTCGAGCGGCACGCCGTGCTGCAGACCGACCGACACGGCGATGGCGAAGTTGTTCATCAGCGATCGGAAGGCGGCACCCTCCTTGTGCATATCGATGAAGATCTCGCCCAGGCGACCGTCGTCGTACTCGCCGGTCCGCAGGTAAACCTTGTGACCGCCAACCACGGCTTTCTGGGTGTAGCCCTTCCGGCGATCGGGCAGACGTTCGCGCTCCGCGGAGGCGCGGACGCGCTCGATAACGCGCTCCACGATCCGCTCGGTCACGACGGTGGCGCGCTGCACGGCAGGCTGATCGGAGGCGATCGCCGTCAGCACTTCCTCCTGCTCGTCCTCGTCCTCCGCAAGAAGCTGGGCATTCAGAGGCTGCGAGAGCTTTGAGCCGTCGCGATACAGAGCGTTCGCCTTCAGCGCGAGACGCCAGGACAGGAGATAGGCTGCCTTGCAGTCCTCGACGGTGGCCTCGTTCGGCATGTTGATCGTCTTGGAAATCGCGCCTGAGATGAAGGGCTGCGCGGCCGCCATCATGCGAATGTGGCTTTCCACCGACAGGTAGCGGGTGCCTTTGCGCCCGCAAGGAGAGGCGCAGTCGAACACCGGCAAGTGCGCGGGGTCGAGCCCGGGCGCGCCTTCGAGGGTCATCGCCCCGCAGGCATATTCGTTGGCAGCGTCGATGTCGGCCTTGGAGAAGCCGATCTCCGCCAACAGGTCGAAGTCGGGCAGGTCGAGCCGTTCCGGGGCCAAGCCCAGCGTTTCGACGCAGAAGGCCTCACCAAGGGTCCACTTGTTGAAGACGAACTTGATGTCGAAGGCGGACGAGACCGCCTTTTCCACCACGTCGAGCTTCTCAGGGCCAAAGCCTTTCGCCGAGAGCGCCTCGAGATTGACGCCGGGTGCGCCGTCGAGCGACCCGCGGCCCACGGCATAGTCGATGATCTGTTTGATCTCGGCGTCGTCGTAGCCCAGCGCTTCCAGCGCCTGAGGCACCATGCGGTTGATGATCTTGAAGTAGCCGCCGCCGGCCAGCTTCTTGAACTTCACCAAAGCGAAGTCCGGTTCAATGCCGGTCGTATCGCAGTCCATTACGAGCCCGATCGTGCCCGTGGGCGCAATGACCGTGGCTTGGGCGTTGCGATAGCCGTACTGCCGTCCGAGCTCCAGCGCTTGGTCCCAGGCCCGCATGGCGTGGGTGAGGAGGGTCGGGTCCGGGCAGGAGGCATGATCGAGCGGCACCGGCGGTGTCGACAGGTCCTCATAGCCGTGCTGTTCGCCCCGCGATGCCCGTGCATGGTTGCGGATGACCCGCAGCATGTGCTCGCGGTTCGCTTCAAAGCCGGGGAAGGCACCAAGCTCGCGAGCCATCTCCGCACTGGTGGCATAGGACACGCCGGTCATGATCGCCGTCAGCGCGCCGCCGAGGGCGCGGCCTTCGTCGCTGTCGTAGGGAATGCCGGAAGCCATCAAGAGTCCGCCGATATTGGCGTAGCCCAGACCCAGCGTCCGGTACTCGTAGGAGAGCTGTGCGATCTGACGCGAGGGGAACTGCGCCATGGTCACGGCGATTTCCAGCACGACCGTCCACAGCCGGATTGCATGCTCGTAGCCCTCGACATCGAAGCTGCCATCCTTCGAACGGAAGGCCATGAGATTGAGCGAGGCGAGATTGCACGCCGTGTCGTCCAGGAACATGTACTCCGAGCACGGGTTCGACGCGTTGATCGGACCCGCGCTGGGGCAGGTATGCCAGTCGTTGATCGTGGTGTGGAATTGGATGCCGGGATCCGCGCAGGACCATGCGGCATAACCAACCTGGTCCCACAGCTCACGGGCGCTGACCGTCTTGGCCACGCC
>JARRPE010000356.1:0-1870 GCA_037383205.1 Methyloceanibacter sp. | reverse complement strand
ATTCTCAGCCGTGAGCGCGAAAGAATACAAAGAAGGCGAAGTCATCATCATTCGCTACGAGGGCCCTAAAGGCGGCCCTGGGATGCGTGAGATGTTGTCGACCACCGCCGCGTTGTACGGGCAAGGCATGGGCGACAAGGTCGCCCTGATTACGGACGGCCGGTTCTCGGGCGCAACGCGCGGCTTCTGCATTGGTCACGTCGGGCCGGAGGCTGCCGTGTGCGGTCCCATCGGTCTCGTCCGTGACGGCGACATGATCACGCTCGATGCCGACGAGGGAATTATCGACCTCGAAGTGAGCGAGGAAGAACTCGCCGAACGTGCCAAAGAGTGGACGCCGCCGTCGCCCAGTTTCGAGAGCGGCTGCATCTGGAAGTATGCGCAACTCGTCGGAGCCGCGCGCGAAGGCGCCGTGACCCATCCGGGCGCGACAGCGGAAGGGAAGTGCTATGCCGATATTTAGCGCATCCCAAATTGGCGGCGCACTCGCGGCCGTCATCGTTCTGACGCCCGCCGGCGTCAGCAGCACCGACACGCCGCCGCCGTTCACATCCGCCACGGAGGCCTATCGGCAAGGCGTCACGGCTCTGAATACGGGCCAGACGAAGTCGGCGCTTCCGGCGCTTGAATATGCGGCCGGGCATGGCGTGCTCGGCGCGCAACTCAAGCTCGCGCGGATCTATGCCGCGGACGGGGCGGTGCCGAAAGATGAGTCCAAGGCGTTCCGCTTCTATCAGCGCATCGCCGATCAGTATGCGGAAGTTCCGGCGTCCAGCCCGATCGCCCGTTTTGTCGGCGAGGCGTTCTGCGCGCTCGGCCAATACTATGTCGACGGGATCGAAGCGATGCCGCTGCGGCCCGATCCGGCTTACGGGGCCGGATTGTTGCGGCATGCGGGCGCGTATTTCGGGGATGCCGAGGCGCAGTACCAGCTTGGACGGCTTTACCTCACGGGAACGGGCGTTGAGAAAAATCCGGGTGTCGCTGCAAACTGGCTGACCATGGCCGCACGCAAGCAACACGCGAGTGCCCAGGCGCTGCTCGGCGAGATGCTGTGGAGCGGAGAGGGGGTCGGACAGCAGCAAGCGCGAGGTCTCGCGTTGCTCATGCTGGCTCAGGAAAACCTCCGTAAGGCAACCGACGACACAAAGTGGATCATCGAGAGCTACGACAAGACGATTGCGATCGCCGATCATGTGACTATCGAGCAGGCCGAGGCGCTGCTTCCCCGCTTGGGTGGCGCGCAGCGTACAGCAACGGCCGCCGATATCCCCGGTGCGCCATCGGCCATTCGTGCCGTGCCGCCCGTGACGGATCCCGCGCTGTCCGCCCGCACCGATCTGCGAAGTGGGCCCGTGGAGCTAGCTCCGTCCCCGTCGATGGGGCTGTCAGTTGGCTTTGGCGCCGCGCCCGACACCAGCATGGGTGACCTCCAGTAGCAGCTGGACTTTGATGCAGCGGGACGTCGACCGGGCGCGCTAGACCGCGAGCTCCATAACCACCGGCACATGATCCGAGGGCTTCTCCCAGCCGCGCGGTTCGGAATCGATGTCGCACGACACCAGCCTGTCCGCGGCTTGCGGCGACAAGAGAAGATGGTCGATGCGAATGCCGTGGTTCTTCTGCCAGGCGCCCGCTTGATAATCCCAAAAAGTGAATTGATGCGGCTCGTCATGGCAGGCACGGAATGCGTCCGTCAGGCCAAGATGGAGCAGGCTCTGGAAGTGTGCCCGCGTCTCCGGCCGGAAGAGGGCGTCGTTGAGCCAAGCCGTTGGGTCATAGACGTCCTCGGGCGTCGGGATGACGTTGTAGTCCCCGGCCACGACGAAAGGTTCCTCGAAAGTAAGAAGCTCTTTAACCCGCGTCCGGA
>JARRPE010000355.1:0-1877 GCA_037383205.1 Methyloceanibacter sp. | reverse complement strand
CGCGCGTCGGCGATTTCCATGGGTTTGTCTTCCTTTCGGCGGCCTCGCGGCGCTTCTACAACGTATCGGCCAAGCTCGACATCGACAGCGCCAAGGACGTTGCGAACAAGCTCGTGGCGGCGGCGCCGGGCTCGCCCATCGAGGGTCTCGTCCATTTCGCGCTGGCGCGGCCCCAGCTTGCCGAATTTGCCACCTACGCCATGACCATCGGCGAGGCGCTCGCGGGTCTCGGCCTCATTTTCGGGTTTCTCACGCGTCTGTCGGCCATCGGCGCGGCGCTTCTGAATGTGGCGCTGATGCTGATCTTCGGCTGGCAGGGCTTCGAACGCCTCGACGAGTGGACCATGGCGGCGCTGGGGTTCGCGATTTCGGTCAGCGTCATGCTGTACGGGCCCGGTTCATTCGCCCTCGACACTCTGCTCGGCATCGATCCGCTGCGTGGCGTCTTCACCAAGGGCGTGGCGATTGCGCTGACAGCCGCGTCCGTCATCTTCACGGTCGGGTTCTACGACTACTATTTCGGAATCGCCCATTTGGAGCGGCGCACCGGTGTCGAGGCCTACCGGATCGTGGCCGAACCGGCCCCGCAGCCGGACGCGGCCACCCTCTACGTGAACGCGGGAGCCTCGACTAACGGCGCCTATGTGCGGAGCATCACTTTCAAGCTCGCGAACGGGTAGACGGTCACGCAGAGCGCGGACGAGATCGACGTCCTCAAGAGCTATTTCGAGCCCTGGTCCCGGTCCGGCGTCCTCACCGACGGCGTCTTGCGGCTTCGGCTTGGGTCCATGACGGAGATCCGGCTGCCGAAAGGGGCTCAGTCCGCCACGATCGACCTGATCGACAATGCCGACCAGGACGTGGTTTTTGCCGCGGGCAGCGCAAATTAGCAGGGCTCTCAGCGTGATTTTGGCCGCTTTGCCACCGCGCGCGGCTTAACTTTGGGCTCATGTCACGGCCGGTGACGTGCATCTGGGGGTTTGCGCGCGGTGACAAGCCGCTTAAAGTCGCCCCGAACCGGCGCCATTTCGGACACCGGACCAAAGTCTTGCTGGGTATTTCTGTTGCGACCTGTTTCGTTGAAAACTGCGGGGACGCCCGCTTCATCCCCTGATCTTGAGCCTGTGGAGCCCGCCGTCGAGCTCGAAGAGACGGCGAAGGCGAAGCGTGTTTCCTTGCGGCCCTTGGGGCGGCTCAAACCCTATCTCCTGCGCCACAAAGGCATGCTGGCCGCGGCGCTTGTCTCGTTGGTCGTGGCGGCGGGAGCGATGCTGGCGCTGCCGCTCGCGCTGCGCCGGATGATCGATCTCGGCTTTTCGGGCATCGAACCGGAACTCGTGGACGTTTACTTCGGCACGCTTGTGGGCGTCGGCGCGGTGCTCGCAATCGCTAGCGCGGCGCGGTTCTACTGCGTGAACTGGCTCGGCGAGCGCGTGGTGGCCGATATCCGCACCGACGTTTTCAGCCATCTCACAGGGCTGAGCCCCGCCTTCTACGAAGTGTCTCATTCGGGCGAGGTCATGTCGCGGCTGACGGCCGACACGACCCAGGTGAAGGCCGCCGCCGGCACGGCCGTATCCCAGGCGATGCGGAACCTGCTGCTGGTTGTCGGGTCGGTCATCATGATGATCGTGACGAGCCCCAAATTGTCTCTGGCCGTTCTCATCGCCATTCCGGTGATCGTGCTGCCGCTCGTCGCTTACGGCCGGTCCGTGCGCGCCCGGTCGCGCTATGCCCAAGACACGCTGGCAGAGGCCTCGGCCTATGCCAGCGAAAGTCTCGGCCAGGTGAAGGTGCTGCAGGCGTTCACCAATGAGCGGGCCGCCACAGGCCGGTTCCGCTGCGCCATGGAGCGGGCCTTCGAGGCGGCCAACGAC
>JARRPE010000354.1:0-1891 GCA_037383205.1 Methyloceanibacter sp. | reverse complement strand
CACAGTTCTTCTTCAGGCAAGTCCGCCACATACACCGCTTCCGATCGCTTATGCCGCATATAGGCCTCGAAGAACACCGGACCGAACCACGACTTCATCGCGTCGCTCGCGTCCATGAGATCCAACGCGGCGCTCAACGACGTCGGCAACCGCGCCTCCGTCTCCGGAAGTGTCAGTTCGCGTGCGATCCCGTCCGCCCCGGCAAATATCATCGCGCCGAGCGCCATATAGGGACTGGCCGCGGCGTCGCAGACGCGGAACTCGATATTGAATTGCCCTTGCCGCTGCTCCTCTCCCGCCGCGTCGAAGATGGGACAGACACGAAGCGCGGCCCCGCGATCTTGCAGCTTGATATCGGCGACGGTCGGCGCCCAGCGGTCGGGGATAAGCCGCAGGTAAGAGACCGGCGATGGCGCGGTCACGGCGCACAGCGCCGGAAGATGGTACAGCACACCGGCAGCGAACTGTGCTGCGACGGCACTGAGGCCCAGAGGGCCGCTCGGGTCGCTCGTCAGCGGCGCACCCGAGGCATCGTGCAGGCTGAAATGGATGTGCACGCCGTTGCCGGCGCCGCCCGCCACGGGCATGGGGGAGAAGATGGCGCGGTTCTCCAAACGAAAGGCCGCCCCACGCGCCATCTCGCGCGAGATGACAGCGGCGTCCGCTGCGGGAAGCGCGGCGTCGGGCGCCACGGTCATCTCATATTGCCGCGGGCCGTACTCGGCCAAGAAGGAATCCGGATGGACGCTTGCGCCGCGGATCGCCGCCATCACCATTTCCCCGAAAACGCCTTGACGCCGGAAGGCGTTCAAACTGTAGGCGTGGCCCGGCACGTCCTCCACCCCCGTGTAGACGAACTCCTGCTCGAACGCCGCGAGGAGCTCGAGACCGCTGGCCTCCCGCAGCGCGGTGATCGCCCGCCGCAGAAATCCGCGGACGCAGCATTCCCAGGGACTCCCGTCCGTGTTGCAGATGTCGCCGAGGATGAAGTGCTCGCGCGCGGAACCGTCTCGAAAGTCGACATCCACCTCCGCGGTGGGATCCGGCACGATCATGAGATCGCCCGCCGTTCCGAATGGCGTGTCGAGAATCGGACCGAAGCACGTCTGCATGAGATTGGAGTGCGTCCAGCCAATGCCGAGCTTGCGCCGGGTCGGCAGCTCGGTTGACGGGAAGCCCTTGCCGCGAACGAGTCCGGCAATGTCGCAGGTCCCGACGAACGTCAAATCCTCACGCAGCATGACACCTCCCAACGTCGACGATGCGAGCGTGCCAGTCTATGTCAGACGGCTCAGATTTGGAGCCGCAATCGTCGGCGGATGGCCGCTATAAAGTACGAATTTGCTGGCTGGCCGTTTTGACCCAGGCCGCCGACAGGCTTTGCAGTTCGCGCGCTTGCGCTTGAACGGCGCCCAAATGGTTGAACCAATAGGCGACCCCGAGACGCATGGCTTCCATCGGCGTCTTCGCGCCGGCGAGATCGCGCGCAAGCTCGAGCCCCGCGCTGACATTCGAATGGGCCATATTGAAAAGCTTGGTATTCACCGCGACGGCGGCCGGCATGGTGACCTGCAGTGACCGGCCCAGCGATAGGCCCGATACGCGCACGTTATCCTGGACGCCGGCTTTGGCCGGAGCGGTTGGCTTGGCGCTGACCGGTTTCACGCGGGCAGGCTTCTTCGCATGCTTCTTCGAAGACTTCTTGGCAGGCTCCGCAGCCGCCTTCGTCGTTGCAGCCTTGCTGGAGGCCCTGACGACAGTCTTGGCGACTCTCTTCGCGGCCTTCTTGCCAGTGGCCCTTGCGGGCTCGTTGGCGACGGTCGTTGCCTGCTCGCGGCTCTTCGCCTTGACGGATTTCGGCTTGGACGTCCTTGATTTCGAAACAGCCGAC
>JARRPE010000353.1:0-3004 GCA_037383205.1 Methyloceanibacter sp. | reverse complement strand
TAGTGGCCTTTTCGTTTTTGAGATAGCCCTTCATGACGATGTTGCCGCGGAACATGACCTCGCCGATGGTCTCTCCGTCCGCCGGCGTCTTCTCCATCGTGTCCGGGTCCATGACCGTGAGATCTTCCAGCGCGTGATAGCGCACGCCCTGGCGGATGCGCTTTTTGAGGCGGTCTTCCTCCGGCAAGTCATTCCAGGCCTCGCGCCAGGCATTGAGCGTGGCCGGGCCGTAGGTCTCGGTGAGCCCGTAAAGATGAGTCAGCTCAAACCCTGCCGCGTCCATCTTCTGGAGGACGGCGGCCGGCGGCGGCGCGGCGGCGTGGTTGAAGGCGACGCGGTGGTCGAAGTCGCGCTTCTCGTCGTCGGACGCATTCAAGAGAACCGACATGACGAACGGCGCTCCGGACAGGTTCGTGACCTTGTGATCGGCGATAGCGTCGTACATGGGCTTGGCGCGCACCGCGCGCAGGCACACATGGGTGCCGGCCACCATGCTGAGCGACCAGGGGAAGCACCAGCCATTGCAGTGGAACATGGGCAGCGTCCACAGATAGACCGGGTGCTGCCCCATGCCCGTAGCGATGGTGTTGCCGTAGCACATCATGGCCGCGCCGCGATGGTGGTAGACGACGCCTTTCGGATTGCCGGTGGTGCCGCTCGTGTAGTTCAGCGAAATGGCGTTCCATTCGTCGGAGGGCATGGCCCAGGCGTACTCGGCGTCGCCTTCCGAGACGAAGTCGTCGTAGTCGATGTCGCCGAGGCGCGTTCCGGGCTCGCCGAGTTCGGTGTCCTCGTAGTCGATCAAGAGCGGTTTGACGGATGCGAGGCTCAGCGCCTCTTTCATCACCTCGCCGAACTCCGTATCGCAGATGACGACCTTGGCCTCGGCGTGGTCGAGCATGAAGGCGATGTTGGGCGCATCGAGGCGCGTGTTGATCGAGTGCAGCACCGCGCCCGTCATGGGCACGCCGTAATGCGCTTCGAGCATGGACGGCGTATTGGACAGCATCACCGACACGGTGTCGCCGACGCCGATCCCGCGCGCCGCGAGTGCCGAGGCGAGCTGGCGGGCGCGGGCGTAGAAGGTCTCGTAGGAGATGCGCGCGCCGCCATGGATGATGGCGGTATGGTCGGGATAGACGGCGGCGGACCGCTCCAAGAACACGAGCGGGGTCAGCGGCTGATAGTTCGCGGGCGTCTTGCCGAGCCCGGCGTCATACGGATTGGGCATGGTCATCGTGGAATTGGGTGCGTTTGGTTGCCGCACCCTAGCCACGGGGGACCGGATGAATCAATTCCTCTTATGGGCCGTCAGTCAAAAAAGTACGCTCTGTGGACGCCAGCGCCGCCGCCCGTCAGGACCGGCCCCGCCGTGCGTCCGCTAGGAGCGGTGCGCGTAGTAGGCGAGCGTGAAGCCGAATGCGCAAAAGGAGACGATGATCAGGGCGAGAATGCCCATCTCGGTCTGGCTCATGGAAACCTCCCTTTCATCAGAAGCGACGAGAGGGGGCATGCTCGCGGCAAGACCCGCCTGCGGCCTTGAGCGAGATCAATCCTGGATTGTGAGTGTGGGCCGCAGGCGGGTGCACGAGCTCTAGTGACCCCGTGCCGCCCGCTCGGATTACCGGAACGAGACCTATGAAGAGGCCGTCCACGAGCTCTAGTGACCCCGTGCCGCCCGCTCAAATTACCGGAACGAGACCTATCAGGAGGCCGTCGCGCCGGAGCCTTCGTCTTCGGAGGCCCCGGCTTTGGAGATCTTAGGATGTCCTGCCTTAAGACGTGTCGCCTTAGGACGCGTCGCCCTAGGACGTCTCGTCTTTCCGCGTCTCGTCTTCGGCCCCTTCGGCCTCGGCGCTTTCACCTTCCGCGCTTTCGCCCTCGACCTTCAGGTCCTTGAGCTTGGCGAAGACGGAATCGGCGTCCGGCGCTTCCTCGACCCGCTCGGGCGCCGCCATGGCGTCGCGGGCCTCCTGTGCCAGCGAGGACGCCATGTCGTCGTCCGACCGCTCCGGCGGGGCGAAAGGCTCGCTTCCGTCGTCGGCGCCAGGAGCGTCCGTAAGCCCGATCGTCTCTTCGGTCGGGATGAGGGAGCCGGCCTTCTCAGGCGTCTTGCCGGCCTTCTTCTGCTCGCGCTCGAGCCGCGCCGCGGCCCGCTTCACGGCGGCGTCGAGGTCGATCTGCGAGCACAGGCCGAGCGTCACCGGGTCCTGCGCCACGAGGTTCGGCGAGTTCCAGTGGGTCCGTTCCTTGATGGCCTGGATCGTCGGCTTCGTGGTGCCCACGAGACGCATGATCTGGCTGTCCTTGAGCTCCGGATGGCTCTTCAGAAGCCACAGAATCGCATTGGGCCGGTCCTGACGGCGCGACACGGGCGTATAGCGGGGTCCGCGCTTTGTCTTGACTTCCGGCACCTCGACCTTGGGCTCCAAGAGTTTGAGGCGATGCTTGGGATCTTCCTCGGCGATGTGGATCTCGTCGCGCGAGAGCTGGTTGGACGAGATCGGGTCCATGCCTTTGATGCCCTGCGCCACGTCGCCGTCGGCAATGCCTTTTACTTCCAGCACATGCAGCTGGCAGAACTCGGCAATCTGCTCAAAGGTCAGCGAGGTGTTGTCGACGAGCCAGACGGCCGTTGCCTTCGGCATCAATGGGGTGCGGTTCATAATGACATTCAAACCTTGCTTAAAAGGGTTTCGTCGCTTCCCTCGCGTTTTTCAGCGAAAGAGCCAAACGTCCCAATGTTAGGGGAATGGCCCCTATATAGGCGCAAGGGCCCCAATAGGCAATCGGTTCCCGTAAGTCGGCGGGATTGCCCGTCTCGCGTGTTTTGGCGCGAGGTCTTGAATTCGCCGCACCGGGCACGACGTGCTGAACTGTGCTGGATGAACCGATGACACTTCCCGGGCGCGGCGGCGTCTTCCAGGATCGCGCGCCCTGGTGGGGCGGCGACCTGCAGACGCTGCGCAATCTCGTCATGCGGCGGACGGCGCCTCTGCCGGGC
>JARRPE010000352.1:0-1906 GCA_037383205.1 Methyloceanibacter sp. | reverse complement strand
CTTGGGCGCGCTTCTGGCCTTGCGCCTTACCGGCATCGCGCTAAATACTTATGGTCAAGTGGGACTCATTTTGCTTGTGGGACTTGCGGCGAAAAATGCCATTCTGATCGTGGAGTTTGCCAAGGAAAAGCGGGAGGCGGGCCAGTCGATCGTGCAGGCCGCGGAAGAAGCTGCCTCCTTGCGCTTCCGCGCGGTTCTGATGACCGCCTTGTCCTTTATCTTGGGCGTGTTGCCGCTTGTTTTGGCGACGGGCGCCGGCGCGGCCTCGCGTGTTTCGGTCGGTGTGACAGTCTTCGGGGGCATGCTGTTCGCCACCGTGATCGGCGTCAGCTTCATTCCATTCCTCTATGTCGAGTTCCAGCGCTTGCGGGAGTCGGTTAAGAAAAAGGGCGGCACGTCAGCCCAGTCGGGACCTCCTGCGGATCAGCAAAGCCCGACCCCCCAGCGGACCTAGTGAATGCTGCTCGAGATCACCATCGGCGGGGCCATGATCGTCCTAACCACGCTAATCCAGGGCGTGTTCACCATGGTGGGCGTTGAGTACATGCGGGACTATGCCACTCGGCACAACGAGCCCGCGCTGATCTGGTCGACGCTGAGGTTGGCGGCGTTCGTCTTGTGGCTGTTTCTTGCCACCATCATTGAAGTTTGGTTGTGGGCGGTGCTCTATGTTCTGCTCGACGCCTTTCAGTCGATCGAGACAGCGGTGTATTTTTCGACCGTCACCTTCACCACGCTCGGCTTCGGGGACATCGTGCTTGAAGACGAATGGCGGCTATTGTCCGCGTTTGAAGCCGCAAACGGCCTGTTGATGTTCGGCTGGTCGACGGCCCTGGTGTTCGTCGGCGTGCAGTGGACGTTCGAAAATCGTGCCGAGCACCGCAGGAAGCGGGCTACACACTCTTAAGCCGTGCGGCCTGCCTGTGTCCGTTAGATAGAACGACGGAAACCGCTTCCAACACCCGACCCGAAAGCGGCACGGAGACTCACTGGGGTTTTTAAGCCGACGGCCGCCCCTTGGTTGAGTGCCTTTACCAGAAAGCGTGTGGCACGAAATCGCGCCGTTGACTCTCCCGGTCTGGATTCGTTGGCCGGCGCTGCGGCGGCTCCGACGTGGTCTCGGGCTTCTCAGCTGAGGGCTTGCGCATGGCAGATGCTGTTTGCTGCGGAGCGGCCGGAGCCGGCGCCGTTTTTGGCGAATTAGGATTCGGGGTCGCTGCGCGCGGTTGCGGTCGAGGCTCGGGAACCGCAGTTGGCGTGACGTCGCGGTTGTCGAGGTTGGGTTTCGGCGCGGGACCGGCGTTGGTTGGCCACGTAATGCTGGGTATGTCCTTTCCCGATTCTGGCACGGGCTGAACCACCGCGTCCATTGGCACCGCAGCTGGAGCGAAGCCAGGAGCCGCACGCAGCGATGGCATGGGAGCCAGCCGCTCCTGCAGCTGCTTGCCTTTTGCAGCCGTGAATGTTGCCCTCTCTTGGGCAGCAGGCTGGATCGGTAAAACCATCTCGGCGGGAGCGATCGACTTTGAGGCGGCAAACATGCCGACCGTGACGAGCGTCCCGACACTGAGTGCAACAGCCGGAGCAAGCTTCATAAGCTCTGTCCTATGCGTCTCACCTCGATTTACCAGGAAGCTGCGCGCGTGCTCTATCAGCGCGGACGATCCGACCAAGATGAGGCGACCAGAGTAGGAGAGAAGCCAAATGGCGCCGCTACCGAGTGCGCGAAATGTCGCCAGCACGAGGAGGATGAGAGACCGGACCAGAAGTTTGAACAGCCAAGCCCCGCGCCGACGCCTCTCAAGGCGCCAATGCTCCTTGAGATAGTATTGCCAAACGACGTTGTCGCGGTGCTGTTCCCGAATATATACATCGCGCGCGCGCTGGATTGCCGCGAAGACTTTCC
>JARRPE010000351.1:0-1909 GCA_037383205.1 Methyloceanibacter sp. | reverse complement strand
ACCGGTGAAGCCAACGCCCGCGTGGCGGCGGCGATCCTCAACGATCAAGACGTGCGGAGCGCACTGCGCGAGCGTGGGGTCACCATCCCCGACGACACGTGGTTCCTTGGCGCCTTGCACAACACCACGACCGACGAGGTCACGCTGTTTGACGCCGACAAGGCGCCAGAGTCCCACAGCGAAGAAATCGACGGCCTAAAGAGCCGGCTCGCCATGGCATCGTCGATCGCGCGGCGCGAACGCGCGGCCCTCCTTGGCGTGAAGGATGCCCCGGACGTTGACGACGCGGTGATGGAGCTCAGCCGTGATTGGTCGCAGGTTCGCCCCGAATGGGGGCTTGCGGGCAATGCAGCCTTTATCGTGGCCCCCCGCGGGCGGACGCATGGCATCGACCTTGGCGGGCGTGCGTTCCTGCACAGCTACGATTGGCATAAGGACGACGACTTTAAGACCCTGGAGCTCATCATGACGGCGCCCATGGTGGTCGCGAGCTGGATCAACCTCCAGTATTACGGATCCACCGTGAACAACGAGGCCTTCGGCAGCGGGAACAAGGTCATCCACAACGTGGTGGGAACGCTCGGCGTACTCGAAGGGAACGCGGGCGATCTCAAGACGGGCTTGCCGTGGCAATCGGTTCACGACGGCACCCGCTTTGTCCACGAGCCACGGCGCCTCAACGTCTTCATCGAGGCTCCCATCGATGCGATGAATGCTGTCATCGGCAAGCATGAGGGCGTCCGGCTTCTGACCGACAACAGATGGCTCCACTTGTTTGCACTCGATGACAAGGGCCGCGTCTCGCACCGTTATGCGGGCAAGTTGACCTGGGAGACTCTCGAATGAGCTTGAGCGGTCATCTCTCCCAATTGGAAGCCGAAGCGATCCACATTATCCGCGAGGCGACCGCGCAGGCGCGCAACCCCGTGATGCTGTTCTCGGCGGGAAAGGATTCAACCGTACTCGCGCATGTCGCGCTGCGCGCCTTCTATCCGAGCAAGCCGCCGTTTCCGTTACTTCATATCGACTCCACGTGGGAGTTTCGGGATCTCATTGCCTTTCGCGACGCGTTTGCCAAGGAGAACGGCCTTCGCCTTATCGTGCATGCCAACGAGCGCGGCCGCGCTGACGGGATCAATCCGTTCGAGCACGGCGACTACTACACCTCGACGATGAGGACAGAGCCCCTGAAGACGGCGCTCGACGAGGGGCGGTTCGACATCATCTTCGGCGGCGCGCGCCGTGACGAGGACCGGTCCCGGGCGAAAGAGCGCGTTGTCTCCTTTCGGAGCGCGCAACATGCCTGGGACCCCCGCCAACAGCGCGCTGAGCTGTGGCAGCTCTACAATGCGCGCTGCACGCAAGATCAGACCGCGCGGGTCTTTCCCTTGTCCAACTGGACGGAAAGCGACGTACTCGCCTATGCGCGCGCCCGCGACATCCCCCTTGCGCCGCTCTATTTCGCGGCGCCGCGGCCCGTTATTGCGCGCAAGGGCACGTACATCGTCGTCGACGAGCCCGGGAGGATGCGGTTCGAGCCGGGCGATGCGGTGGTCGAAAAGATCGTGCGGTTTCGTACCTTGGGATGCTGGCCGGTGACGGGCGCCATCGAATCCGATGCCTCTGACATCGCCAGTGTCCTGTCCGAGACGCAATCTGCGAAGGTGTCCGAACGACAGGGTCGTCTCGGCGATGGCGAGGCTGGTGAGTCTCTGGAGGAGAAGAAGCGCGAAGGCTACTTCTGACAGTTGACTGGCGTGTCCAATCAAAGGCAGTCGGTAGAGGCCGAAGCGAGCTTTCTCCGTCTGATCTGACCCGCGTCAGAATATCTAAAGAAAAACATAAGCAAAACAATCTGTTATAATGAAAAAAAGGGTGGCTTACCATAAAGGTCTCCCTTGAAAGCGGC
>JARRPE010000350.1:0-2345 GCA_037383205.1 Methyloceanibacter sp. | reverse complement strand
CCGGCGGAAACAGAAAGACCAGCCGGAAGGCGTCGCCAGGCGGCACGGTGGCCACCGGACCCGGCGATGACGGCTCGCCGTCTTGCGGCTCCGCCACGACGTCCAGCTTTAGATCGGGCCGTTGCACATCCGGAGCTAGCACCGCTTCCAGGTCTGTCAGCGCCTCGTCGGAGTTGTTCACTCCCGCGATGGAAATGCCGTTGATCAGAAACGACTCGGGTGTCCCTGAGAGGGTGAAGACCGAGCGGTCGGGCAAGGCAAGCCCGGGTTGATCGAAAGTCCAGGAGATCTTCGAGAAGGTCTCATCGCCCGGCTCCCCGGCAATCACGGGGCCGGCGGTCGACCGCATGAGAACCCCGCCTCCGACCAGAAGGCCGCCAAGGACAAGCAATACGGCACCGGCGATTATCATCATCTGACTGAGATCGAGCCCCCTCTTTTGCGCCCACGCCGCGCCCTGAGCGACCACTCCCGACTGGGCACGGGCGGCGGCGGCCATGCCGGTTTGCGCGGACGCCAGGCCGCGTAATGTTTGCTGACGCAGCCAGGCTGAACCGGCGCCCGCCCTGCGCCGAAGACCGGCGGCAACACCGCTCGCCCTCCGGTTCGCGCCACGTCCCCACGATGACAGCACATCGCCCATCCGGGCGCCAACGTCCGAGCCAAAACCGGCGTTTGAACTCAACGACTGGCCACTGCCGCCCGAAGCCCCCGTTTCGGGCGAAGCGAGCCCTTCGCCTCCGTCGGAGCGCGCCTCCGGCGTCCACGGCTCGTTGGCAGGCTGGCCGAAAAGCCGCGTCCCCTCCGGGTGCGGTCCATACGTCTCGAACACATGGACCGATGCTGTATGACCGGCGTCCTGACGCGCTTCGGTTTCAGATTGCGCGTGGTTCCCGACCGCGCTGACGTCCTCCGGAAGCGGCGGCGCCTCCGGCTTGCGGGGCGCGGGTACACGAACCCGAGCGAAATGCTGCACCTCGCGCCCAACGCGCGCCAAATGAATGAAGAGCTTCGATGGGATGGCCGCCGCCCGAGATGCCGTTACCGCGGTCGCACGGGAGAGACTTCGGCCGCCGGTCGCCCCGAGCTTGGCTGCCTTTGCAGCCGCCGCGGACGCACCGGACGCAAGACCGGCACTGGTGGCGGAGGCAAGCGAAGCCGCACTACCGCCCGTCGCGGACAGCCCGCTGCCAATCGCTCGGCCACCGCTGCCAAGAGCCTTGCCAGTCTTGCGGGACAGTTTGCCGGCCCCGGCCGCGACAACTTGGGACCCAGCGGCGAGAGCTTGGCTGCCGGCCTTGACCGACGCTGACGCCTTCGATCCGCTCCAGGCCGCGCCCGCAGCGACACCGGCGCTTGCACCGCGGGCCGCCAGGCCGAGCTTGCGACCGCTCCATTGCCCCGCCTGCACAAGCTTCCGGCCGCCCAATGCGAACGTCTGGCCCACTGTACTGGCCATGGTCGAGACGCCGGATCCGGCGAGGGTGAGGGCCGACCCGGCCCAGCGCGCGAGACCGCGCCACACGAACACTGCTCCATTGGCAATGGACGCGGCCACGAAGCGCACGGCGCCAATGACCTTGCGGACCCCAAAAACGATCCAGGACCGGATGAACAGATACAGATCGGCAAAAGCGTCCCGGACGGCTTGGAGCGCACGCTTCCGCACCAGCCGGCGATGACGGCTGACGCGATCCTTCTTGGCGTTCGCGAGCCGAAGCTCCTCTTGCCGCTTGAGCCAGCGCTCGTGACGGTCCCTATCCCGCTTGACGGTGGTCCGTCAGATCTTCTTTCACGCTGGACAGAAGGGCACCGGATCGCGCGGCCGTATCCTTTGCCGCGGCAAGGGATGCCGCCAGCGCCGCGGACTCTTGGTCGTCCGCATCCTCGTCCAAGGTCGTCCAGGCACGTCGTTTTTTCATCGGACTGCCCATGCGATGGCCTCAACGGACTCCTAGTCGGTTCCAACCGAGTGACGGACCCCCTGCCACGATCGGTCTTGCGTCCCGGCGCAGGGCTCGATTGGCGACGGAGTCGAAACACAGAAGCGCTCGACGCTCACGGCACGTGTTTTGAGCCGAAACGCCTTCCCCAAGGCGCAACCAGGTGCTCTGCAAGGCTCACCCAAGCCAAGCCCCGCAGAACTGAACCCCTTCAATTCCCAGACCTCCACCTTAGCGGCCAACGGGACAACGGCCAATAGCCTTCGCCAACAGCACACGTTGGCAAGATGGTCCGAAAACGGTCATTCCGGGGCGCGAAGCTGCCGGCGCAGGAAGAGCCAGGGCCTAGTATTCGTTGAGGCCGCCGAGAACCCGGTCGAAATCGCGAGCCTTTTGATAGTC
>JARRPE010000349.1:0-1923 GCA_037383205.1 Methyloceanibacter sp. | reverse complement strand
TCACCACCGGACTAAAAGCGCTAGCCAAAGAGCTGCATGTGCCTATTCTCGCGCTCTCACAGCTCTCCCGTCAGGTCGAGCAGAGGGATGACAAGCGGCCGCAGCTGGCGGATTTGCGTGAATCGGGGTCCATCGAACAGGATGCCGATGTGGTAATGTTCGTGTTCCGCGAGGAATACTACCTAGAACGCAGCCAGCCGCGCGAGAACACCGAAGAGCACCGACAGTGGCAACAGGACATGGAAGCGGTCATGGGCAAGGCCGAGGTCATCGTGGGCAAACAGCGCCACGGACCGACCGGGACGGTGACGCTTCAGTTCTCTCCGGAGTACACCCGCTTCTCCAACCTCGCGGCCTCGGAGCGCCTGCCGGACCGCATGGAGTGAGCGCGCCGCCCGCGCACGCACGCCCGCCCGAGACGTCGAGCCCAGAGACTCACGAGACCGCGATCCTCACGATCGATCTCGGCGCGCTCGCAGAAAACTACCGCGACCTCGTCGAGCGGACGCGCCCCGCCGAGTGTGCGGCGGTCGTGAAGGCTGATGCCTACGGCCTTGGCATGGCCGAAGCCGCGACCGTTCTGTGGCGCACAGGCTGCCGCACCTATTTCGTCGCCACCATCGGCGAGGCTCTGGACCTTCGGGCGATCCTGCCCGAGGCCGTCATTTATGTGCTGAACGGCCTCCTGGCTGGGACGGCCGCGACCTTCCACGCCTACAATCTTCGGCCGGTGCTCAACAGCGCTACCGAGGTCCGCGACTGGGCCGCGTATTGCACACATGCGAACGAACCCCTTCGCTGCGCGGTCCATCTCGACACCGGCATGAATCGGCTCGGCCTATCCGCCGCCGATATCGACGACATCCGCGGCATCGCCGATCTGTGGCAAACGGTGGCCCTGTCGTTGGTGATGAGCCATCTGGCCTGCGCCGACGATCAAACCCACGCCAAGAACGCGCAGCAGCGTGCCCGTTTCGACGCGCTCCGAGCGATGTTCCCCGAAGCGGCGACGAGCCTTGCGAATTCAGCCGGCATTCTGCTCGGGCGCGATTATCATTACGACCTGGTGCGGCCCGGCTTGGCGCTCTACGGCGGCCACCCCCAACGGCAAGGCGACAGTCCCTTCCGTCCGGTCGTGCATTTGATGGGCCGCATCCTGCAGATCCGGAATGGCGAAGAAGGCGAGACGGTCGGCTATGGCGCCACGCGCACGCTTGGCCGTCCCACACGGATCGCCGTGGTCTCGGCGGGCTACGCGGATGGACTGTTTCGGGCCCTCTCCGCCGCCGACGGGGAGACCGGACTGACGGCGTATCTCGGACCCTTCGCAGCGCCGATCTTGGGGCGAGTCTCCATGGACCTCATCAGCGTGGACGTCACGGACGTGCCTGCGCCGTTTTGCCAACGCGGCGCTTGGGTCGAGCTTCTCGGCCCCAATGTCAGCGCCCACACGATGGCGGCCCAAGCGGGAACCATCGATTACGAAGTGCTGACGAGCCTCGGCAACCGCGCTTCGCGCCGCTATGTCGGCAGCTGAGCGGCGGCGCGTAAGGCACGAGAGACCATGGCAAAACCTTCCAAAGCTTACGTCTGCCAGTCCTGTGGCGCCGTCGCCGCGCGCTGGTCCGGCAAATGCGCCGCTTGCGGTGAGTGGAACTCCCTCATCGAAGAGGCCTCGACGCCCACGCAGAGCCCCGCGCTCGTCGCCATCAAGGGCGGTAAAGGCCGGCAGGCACAGTTCGAGACATTGGACGCGAAAAGCGAGGATGCGCCGCGCCTGAAGACGGGCATCGCCGAACTCGATCGGGTCCTCGGCGGCGGCTTGGTGCCCGGCGCGGCCGTCCTGGTGGGCGGCGATCCGGGCATCGGCAAGTCCACGCTCCTGCTGCAGGCGGCGGCCGAGCTCGCGACGGACGGCGCGTC
>JARRPE010000348.1:0-1933 GCA_037383205.1 Methyloceanibacter sp. | reverse complement strand
GGAGGCTGTTACAACGTATTGACGATGCCGTAGTCAGCAAATGCTGGGCGTGATCGCTATTGCTTCGTTCCCAGGAATTTCCTCAGGCTGGCGAAATCCATGACCGGTGCGATCTGGTGCACGTTGATGTCCGTCCAGGGCTCGAACAGCGCCATGATCGCTTCGGCGCTCTCGGATTCGAAGATGCTCCAGGTTTCCTGTTGTGTGAGCGAAATCCAGGCACCGTGCAGCTTTACACCGGCGGGTTCGACCATGCCGTTCTCCATGAACCGCGCCAGGCTCTCATCGCGCGCATCAGGGTCGATGGTCACGTAGCAAACAAACAGCATTTTGTACTCCACTCACTAAGCCGTCGCCATTGGCCGTAAGGGCCGGCGGCCCCAAGGGGACCAGCCCGCATGGCCGATCACGAGATTGACGATTGTATACGACATCGTCTTGACCGTCCGCGCCGATGATCGCCTGCTGACAGTCCTACCGGGTCTGACAAATCCCGGAATCCACCTTGATTTTAGCGGCCCAGCCGACCATTCTCCGCGGCAATCTACGAGATGCGGAAGGAGCCATATGGCGAAGGAAGAGATGCTCGAATTTCCGGGGGTGGTCACCGAACTCCTCCCGAACGCCACTTTCAGGGTGAAACTCGAGAACGAACACGAGATTATCGCCCACACGGCGGGACGTATGCGCAAGAACCGGATTAGGGTGCTTGCTGGTGACAAAGTTTTGGTCGAGATGACCCCTTATGATCTCACTAAAGGTCGGATCACTTACCGGTTTAAGTAGCAAGCTTGGGCTGACACGGAGCACGCCGGCGCCAGCCGAGCCCGAGCCCACGCCCGCTGCCCTATCCGGCAAGATCAAGGCTCCGAAGCGGCCTTCACGCCGGCGCGCGCCGAAGCCCGGCTCCAGCTTCCGGCCGAAGCTCGTGCTTGCCTCCGCCTCGCCGCGCCGGCTGCAGCTGCTGGAACAGGCAGGGCTGGCGCCAGATGCGCTCCGGCCGGCGTCGGTCGACGAGAGCGTTTCGAAGGGTGAGGTGCCGCGCCAAATTGTCCGGCGTCTCGCCAAGGCCAAGGCCGAGGCCGCGTTGAAGCTCGTCAAGAACGAGCCGGAACTCGGCAAGTGTTTCCTGATTGCCGCCGACACCGTCGTGGCCGTGGGCCGGCGCGTGCTCGGCAAGGCCGAGCTCGAGAACGAAGCCGCAGATATGTTGCGGCTGCTACGCGGCCGCGCCCATCGGGTCTACACGGCGGTGACGATGGTAACTCCCGACGGCAAATGGCGCGAGCGGGTGGTTGAGACGCGGGTGCGTTTCCGCAACATCACCGACCAGGAGATCGGCGCCTATCTCGCCAGCGGCGAATGGCGCGGCAAGGCGGGCGGCTATGCCATTCAGGGCATCGCTGGCGCCTTCGTAGTGAAGCTGGTCGGGTCCTACACCAATGTGGTGGGCCTGCCGCTCACCGAGACTGTCAGCATGCTCGCGGGCGAGGGCTATCCCGTCGCGCTGCTATGGCTGGCCAAGGCCGAGGTCGACGCCGAGTGAGCGCTGGAGACGACGGCGAGCGGGGACAGAAGGCGGGACCGCGCTGCCCGATCTGCCGCAAGCCGACGGTCAAGGCCCATCGTCCCTTCTGCTCGCAGCGCTGCGCGGAACTCGATCTCGGGCGCTGGCTTAAAGGCGCCTATGCCGTTCCCGGAGAGCCGGCCGAGGAGGCCTATCCAGAGCCGCCCACCGGCTGGGACAAGGACTGAGCCGGCACGCCGACCGGGCCCGCGCGAACGAAAAAAGCCGCAAAGTCCGGTCTCGACAGAGCCGGGCCGATTGCCTATAAGCCAGGGCCTTACGGGATAGGCCTTTGCCGTGCGTTTTCGCCCAGCGGCCCGTCACGTCCAGCCTGACACAAGGCACGCCCAGGTAGCTCAGTTGGTA
>JARRPE010000347.1:0-1939 GCA_037383205.1 Methyloceanibacter sp. | reverse complement strand
GCCATACCGAACCTCCGGATTGAATTGTCGATGTACCCATTCTGACAAAGAGGCTGTGGCTTGTCTATTCACGGCTGATGGGTCGCCTAATGTGGCGCACCCAATGGCGGCTGAGACCGTTTGCCCAAGCAATCTGGCGGACGGGCTCTTGCACCCGTAGCGGTTCGGCAAGATACTCCCGGCCACACCAACAAGGAGCGCCCGATGGAGAGCGAGGAGATCCGCGAGCTTCGGGCTGTACTAAGCAGGCTCAAACAAGAGCACCGCGACCTGGACAGTGCGATCAACGCACTGGAGGAGTCGGGACGCGCGGACGCATTGCAGCTCAAGCGCCTTAAGAAGAAGAAGCTCTTTCTGAAAGACGAGATCATCCGGATCGAGGACGAATTGCTTCCAGATATTATCGCCTAAGTTTGCGGTCGGCTGCCGCCAGTACGGCAAGACCCAGAAGCCCCGCAACAAGCTCGATACCCAGATAAATCAGCAGCAACGGGCTCGGCTGGCCGTCGACCACGAGGCTTATTGCGCGTCCAGCCGCGATGGACCAGGCGAACCCGATCACCGTAATCACCGCAACGCGCTGCCAGTCGGGCTTGAACGCCGACACAGCCCAAAACAGCCCCACTCCCAGATAGAGGCACATGACACCCCGATAGATATGCGTCTGGTCCGTGCTCAAATCGGGCATGGTCAGAAACATCGGCAGGGTTTTGGACGGCAAGAGCCCGTAATTGAGCGCAATCGGCACGATCAGGAGCGCCGACCCCAGCAGGAACAGCCGCATCAGCTTGTCGGCCTTACGCGTCACAACGAGTTCGGACATTCGGGACTCTCGCTTCGGGTTCAAGAGCGATTGGAATCGCGGAAACCGATCATGCCGCCTTTTTCGGCGCTTGGCTCGTCAGTTTCTGCTCCCGACCGTCAAAGTACGCTTGAACCCCTTAAGCCTGATCGAGGAACGACAGGACAGCCGCCTTGCCAAGGCCCCTGGCCCGCCTATAATCGCGCGCTTTCCGCGATCCGCCTTCGGGCGGTTTTTTTGATGGGCGAAAGCATGAGCGAGGCGACCCCCGCCGTCGGCATCATCATGGGAAGCCGGTCCGATTGGCCTACCCTGAAAGCAGCCGCAAAAATCCTGGACGCACTGAAGGTGCCGTACGAGACGAAAGTCGTCTCGGCCCACCGCACGCCGCAGCGGTTGTACGACTACGCCGCTGGCGCGCGCAAACGAGGCCTCAAGGGCATCAGTGCCGGCGCCGGCGGGGCCGCCCACCTGCCCGGCATGGCCGCCTCCATGACCACGCTGCCTGTGCTCGGCGTGCCGGTTGAAAGCAAATCCCTCAAAGGTCTCGACAGCCTCTTGTCCATTGCGCAGATGCCGGGCGGCGTTCCTGTCGGCACGCTCGCCATCGGCAAGGCGGGCGCGACTAATGCCGGGCTCCTGGCCGCCAGCATTCTGGCGGTGTCCGATGCCGCCCTGTCGTCGCGCTTGGAAGAGTGGCGCAAGGCCCAGTCCGACGCGGTCGCCGAGACCGTCGAGGATGATGCGTGACACGCCGCTGCCGCCCGGCAGCACGATCGGCATTCTGGGCGGCGGCCAGCTCGGCCGCATGCTGTCGGCCGCAGCCAGCCGGCTCGGCCTCAAGACCCATATCTACAACGACACGCCAGCCGCCCCGGCGTTCCACGTCGCGGCAAAGGGGAGCGTCGGCAACTACGACGATCTGGAGGCGGTCACTCAGTTCGCCGAAAAAGTCGACGTCGTGACGTGCGAGTTCGAGAATGTGCCCGCAGGCGCGCTCGAGGCAGCCGGCGCCGCCGCTCCCGTCTTCCCGCCTGTGAAGTCATTCGAGGTCGCGCAGGCACGGCTGACCGAGAAGGATTACATCAGCGGTCTCGGGATCGCAGTGGCTCCCTAATCCTCCGTCGACACGCTCTC
>JARRPE010000346.1:0-1940 GCA_037383205.1 Methyloceanibacter sp. | reverse complement strand
CGCTTCCCCCACATCGTTGTCAGCGATGAGGTCTGGCTCCGCGGGCGCCCACGGACCTCTGCAAGTCCGCATCAGTTCCTGAAGGCGGTGGAGCTCGTAGAGCGCAGCGACGACGGGCCTCAGCCTCCTTATCTTGACCGACTGTCCACGCGCGCTGCTCATGACATCCGTCACGCCTTTTTTGCCGAAGCGCGGGATATCGGCGATTGGGACGTGCAGCGCGATATCGCCGAAAGTCTCGGAATCGACCCAGCATTGATCGACGAAAAGCTGCGCTCGTCCGAAGCCCTGGCCGCGCTCGTGATCGACTACGGCCTCGCGGCCGATAACAGTGTTGCGGGCAGCCCAACCTTCCTTATGAATGAAGGTCGGCAAAAGCTCTTCGGCAATGTGGGCTACCGCCTGCTCGAAGCGAACGTGCAGGAACTGCTCCGCCGTCCCCTGCAGGAAGAAGCGAGCTGGTGCTAGAGCGTGCGTGCCCTGGTGACCGCCCTCGCCGGCCAGGCCGATGCCCGTCACGGACGTGATCCACACTTTGATCCAACGCCCCCAAGGCCCTAATGATGCCGAGACCGCCCTGCCCCTCGTCGAGCCTTCTGGTTCGGTCGTCGTGACCGCGCTTATTGGGTCATCAGGGACTCGACCGCCTCGAGCAAGTTCGTGTCGGGATTTTCGAGACAGTAATCGCGCAGTTTCTTGGCATTGGCTTTGAGCTTCTCGACCTCGACAACCGTATTGCCGCGCTTTCCACTGTAATAGCCGTGGAGCCAAACGGCGATCGTATCGGGGTCCGAAACCTTATAGAGGGCGAACTGGTTGCACGTGATCTTGCCCACGTCGATCGTAACCTGCGCCGACGCTGTTGTGCCGAATGGAAGTGACAGAGCCAAGGCGAATGCGAGGCTCTTTCCGGCCACCGCGAATGACATCAGGCGCTCATGCATAAGGGCTACTCCCGCTTTCTATTTGTTCTCATCGTCGTGACCCTCGTCACCTTCGGAAATCGACTCTCTATCGGCCGAAGACGTTTTCTTGATGGCTGGCGCAGGCGGCGCGTTGCCGGAATCCGGTGAAATGAGATGCACGTCTTGTTGGGGATAGGGAATCGAGATGCCCTTGGAGTCAAACTGCTCCTTGATGTAACGCGTCAGATCCCAATAGACAGTCCAATAGTCCGACGTCTTCACCCAGGGACGGCAGATCAGATTGACCGAACTGTCCGCGAGTTCGTTGACCCGAATTGTCGGCTCGGGCTCTTTTAGAACCAGGGGATGTGATTCGACCGCCTGATCCAAAATCTGCAGCGCTTCCGGAATGGAATCGTCGTAGCCAATACCAAAGACGAGATCGACTCGGCGCGTATCGCTGGCAGTGACGTTGGTGATGACGTTGCCCCAAACATTCTTGTTGGGAATGACGATGACTTGATTGTCCGGCGTCGTCACCGTTGTCGCGACGATGTTGGTGCTCTTCACCGTCCCGGCCACACCGCCCACGTCAACATAATCGCCCACGTCGAACGGGCGATAGATCATGATCATCAGCCCCGAAGCAAGATTGCTGAGCGAGTCCTGCATAGCCAGGGCGGCGATGATGGACGCACCACCGAACAGTGCGAAAAGTGGGGTGATATCGACACCCAGACCGGAAAGCACCAGCATCAAACCGACGGCCAGGACGAGCCAATAGACGACACCGACGATGAATGCTTGGAGCAGGTCCGAGATCTTCGGCACGTGACCGATCCAGCGCCGTACGAGTGTGCGCACGATCCCTGCGACGAACAAAAGTACGAGAAAGGACATGACGACGACCGCGACATTCTTTGCGAATGTGACGCCGCCATCCTCGCTCTTGAGCCAGTCCATCGTCCAGGCCACGAGAGTCTTCAGATCCGCGTTGCGCGTCTCCTCAAGGAGGATGGCGTCCTGGTAATCGCG
>JARRPE010000345.1:0-2425 GCA_037383205.1 Methyloceanibacter sp. | reverse complement strand
GACCGGCGTCTGCCGGATGAGGTGCGTTCCGACCCGCTGCTCTACGGCGAGTGTCTCGGCGGGGCGCTCTACTGGAACGACTTCCTGCCGATGGCGAAGAAGGCGGGCTTCCTCGATCCGCGCCTCGTCAGCAGCCGTCCGATCGAAATCGATAATCCCGAAATGCGCGAGAAGCTGGGCAATGCGCGCTTCTTCTCGGCGACCTACCGGCTGTTCAAGCTCGATGACCTCGAGCCCGCTTGCGAGGACTACGGGCAGGCTGTCATCTATCGCGGCGGCGTTGCCGAACAGCCGGAGATGTTCGTCCTCGACGACCATCACCTGATCGAGAAGGACCGGGTGTTTCCCGTGTGCGGCAATGTCTGGCGCATGCTGGCCGACACGCGCTTCGCGCCCTATTTCGACTTCGTCGGTGACTTTTCGAGACATTTCGGTATTTTCCCGGACTGCGGAACGCCGTCGCCATTCGACGAAGCAAAAGCGTCGCGCTGGCGCTTCTGTGCAACACGATCGCGACGGGCGCGGTGCTGTTCGTCATCATCACCATCTTCATCGATGTGTCGCGGGCGCACTTCAACCCGGCCGTCAGCTTCGCCATGCTCTTGCGCGGCGCGCTTCCGGCTGGAGAAGTCCTGCCCTACGTGGCGGTGCAGATCGTCGGCGGGTGTTTGGGTGCGATTGCGGCCCATCTGATGTTTGGCCAGGACCCGATCCAGATCAGTCAGCACGCGAGGACGGGATTTGGGCAATGGCTCGGCGAGTTCATCGCCACCTTCGGTCTCGTGGCGACGATTCTGGGATGCGTCCGCTTCAACGTCGCCGCGATCCCGGCGGCGGTCGGTCTCTACATTACCAGCGCCTATTGGTTCACATCCTCGACATCGTTTGCCAATCCCGCCGTGACGATCGCGCGCGCCATCAGCGATACCTTTTCGGGCATCGCGCCGGTCAACGTACCGGCCTTTCTCGTGGCGCAACTTATCGGCGCCGCCGCGGCTGTGTTGTTGTTCGGCTGGCTGCTTAGGCCGGGTTCGAAGACATAAGACAGCGAGGATCTTCGGCTAGGGCAGGCGACTAAGTCTTGTCGGCCTCGGCGAGAATCGCCTCACGTTCGGAGTCCGTGAGCCGAAGCGCGGCGGCGACCCGCTCGAGCGCGTGCCGTTCGGCTTGCGAAACGTGATTGTTGCAGGCGAGCGTTCGGTAGGCGCCTTGGAGGATGGCGGCTTTCGCTTCCGCCGAGAAGCTTCCGGCGACCGAAGACAAATCGTTGGCCACGTCGCGCCTGGCATAGCGCTGGACCGCGGACACAACGCCGCCGACGTCAACCGTCCGTCCGGTCAGTTCCTCATAGACGCGCTGAATGAGATCCACTTCCCGCGCATCCAGCCGCTGGTCGGCGGCCGCCATCGCGGCCATGGTTTTGAGGATCCAGTCTGCTTCGATCGCCGTCGCCATTCTGAGCCGCTCCGTCGCTCCGAACACGCCCGTCGCGGAGTGTGACTCGCGATTTTTACAATTCCAAGGCTGTGTCGAAGGCGGATTCTATGGCCGGTCGCGTGTGAGCTGTTCGCGCAACCGGGCGTTCTCCGCTTCCAGCGCGGTGATGCGCTCTGCCAGCGTCTCGACGTCTTCGGCGAAGACCATGAGCGGGATGTGTTGGGGGCAGTTCGTGTCCCAAGAGTCCAGGGTAAAGACGATGGCTGCCTCGGCGCGCGCGACATAGTTGTCGGGCATCAGCTGACCGATAAGGGCGTCATCTTTCTCGACGACCTTTGCCGTGCCCCAGATCTTCACGCGGCGGCGCGTGCGGTAATCCATGATGAAGATCATCGCATGCGGGTTCTCATCGAGATTGCCGGTCGAGATGTATTGCCGGTTGCCGGAGAAGTCGGCAAAGGCCAGCGTGGTCTCGTCGATCACGCGCAGGAAGCAGGGCGGTCCGCCGCGATGCTGGATATAGGGCTGGCCGTCACGACTAGCAGTCGCCAGGTAGAACGAGCGGGTGTTGGCGATGAACTCGGCCAAACCCGCGTCAACCACGGTGTGTGTCGTACCGTTCTCCTGCTTCCGGGCATAGGCTTCACGCGATCCTCGGCGGGTCTGTGCCGCCTTGACCGAGGGCGTGAAGGCGATGTCCATCCAGGTACCCATGGGAGGCTACAGCGCCGGCATGGAGACGAAGCCGGGGAGGGCCTTGATGCGGTCGACCCAGGCTTGGATCGCAGGGTAGCGATCGAGCGGCACGCCGCCCTCATGACCGAGCGCCACATAGGGCATGCAAGCGATGTCGGCGATGGTCGGACGGTCGAGCGCCAGCCATTCATTCTGTGCGAGGCGCGCCTCGAGCAGCCCGAGAATCTGGGCCGCGTTCTCGCGGGCCTTGTCCCCGTCGACAGGGAAGCCGAACTTGTCGCGGAGGCGTGCG
>JARRPE010000344.1:0-3129 GCA_037383205.1 Methyloceanibacter sp. | reverse complement strand
CGCTGATGGCACCGGGGCAACTGCTTTCAAACAGGTCCGGAAATTACTCCTTGACGGAGATTACTCCTTGACCTTGTTCGTGACCTTGAAGTCCTTGTCGAGATAGACGTCGTACTGCGTGTCATCCTCGCAAACGACATCCTCGGCCTCGTAGCCATTCGACTCCATTTCGATAGCCGTGTCCTCGACGGTGCAGCCCATCGCCTTGATCGCCGTCTGAACGCCCTCAACCTGCTCCTCGGTGAGCGCCTCGTCCTCGGCGAAAGCCGCGGTAGACATGGCAAACATCAAAGCAAAAGCCGTGATCAAAATCCGCATAGATCGTTCCTCCTTTTGGCCAGTCTCAGATATGGGGATAGCTCCCTAAGGGTAAAAGACTTTTCTAAAGCAACGTTGAACATTTCCCCGACAATACGCATGGTAAACGCCGCTGGCGCCGCAGTGTTCCGGGATCAGGCGCGTACTGTTTTGTACGGCAGCACAGGATGGAGAAGTCGATGACCGAGACGGTGACAAGCGAAGGGGGAACCGGCGAGACTCATGCAACACCCAAGCCCTAGAAAGAGCACGATTGGCTGCACAGGCTGACCGGTGACTGGGATTTTGCGGGTGTGTGCTTCATGGGCAACGATCAGCCTCCGATGAAGAGTACGGGTGAGTTCACCGTCCGCTCGATCGGGGGCTTGTGGATCCAATGCGAGGGTATCAGCGACGCATTGAATGGAGCGCCCGTCCCCAGCGTCATGACGCTCGGCTATGATCCACAAAAGGGCCGCTTCGTCGGCAGCTTTTTCGCCGCCTGCATGACACGTCTTTGGATTTATGAGGGTTCGTTGAATGAAGCTCTTAACGAACTCACATTGGAAACCGAGGTTCCGAGTTTCGCCGAAGACGGGACCTTGGTTCCCTACCAGGATGTCATCGCGATCGAGAGCGACGATCATTGGACACTGAAGTCGCGCGTGCCCGGCGAAGACGGCGGGTGGTTCGAGTTCATGACCGCCCACTACCGCCGCAAGAAATAGCCTAGCGCCGCTCGCGGCCGAAGAGACCCTCGCGGGGCGCCCCGCGTTCGCGGCTCGCAGCCCCCTCGCCTCCCAAGATTCCAAGACCGAGCGGACCGCGGCCGCCCTGGCGGCGCTCTCTGCCGCCCTCTTCGGGCATCGCCGTGTGAATCACCTGGCAAGGCTTGTGACGAACCTCACCCAGCCGCGGCTGAAGGATGTGGTCGAGCGCATTGAACGGAAAGGCGATCGATCCGGCCAACGCGCTCAAGACCGGCGCGCCTTGGAGATGGACCGTTGGATGGTAAAGGTTGCCCTGGATGGCGAAGGGCTGGGTGACCTGGATGAGCTCCCGCCGCAAGGGCTGCGGCTTGAAACGCAAATCGACGGTTTCCCGCCGCAGGTTCACATAGCCCACACCCGCGATCTGAACCTCGCGCGTCTCGAACACGAGGCCGTGCGTAGTGCCCCGCCCTTCACTGAAGGCAAACGGCGCGACCACGCAGACGAGCTCCGCGCCGCCGCCGTCGCGACCGCGCGACAACAGCCACGCCGGAAGGCTCATCCCTGTCAAATTGATCAAGTCTGATCCCAGCCAGCCATCGCGTAGGGACGAACTCACAGAGCCGCTGAGCGTCCGGGGAATCTCGGCGACGCTATCGCCGGCCCCCGAGAGATCGTAGTCGACGAAGATCGTGCCGCGAACCGGGAAGTTGACCTCCATCTCTTTCAAGATCGCGCCGATCGGGAGGCTATCCACATTGCCTTTCAGCGCGAAACGGGTCGGTTTCTTGTCCGTCTCGATCTTGCCAGACGCCGTCGCCCGGCCGCCGAGATACGTGAGTGCCAGCGGGTCGAGCCCCACAGCTCCCGAGAGATAGGTTACCTGTCGACCTCGAGGTCGACCGGCAGGTCATTCCACATGTCCCTGTAGTCGAGAACGTCAGGATCCTTATCGTCGACGTTCTGCAGATAAGTCGTGCCGACCGCATGAATCTTCTTCACATCCACCAGATGCAGCAGCGGCGAGGACAGACTGCCCGAGAGCGACCGCTTGCCGTCTTTGACGATTCCCTTGAGCTCGCCCTTGATCGTGGTGTCGCCCGCGACCGCCGTGCCGGCCAGGTCGAGCCTGTTCTTGCCGCCCGATACGGTGCCGTCGAACTTCACTTGGGCGACGTCGGCCACGTCGGAGCCGAGCGCGGCGGCCAATGCTTCGAAGCTCGGAATATCCAGCCGGGTACCGAGTTTGAAGTCGTCCCCTGACGTCACGTCGTCATAGGACAGGTCGAGCGACAGGGCCAAGAGCTTGCTGTCCGTGACTTTTGCCGAGAGCGCCTCCAGCCCGAGCGAACCATCGGCATCGGATACGGCGAAGTCCCCGGTGAAGCGCCCAAGACCGGCCACATCCTTCTTCAAGGTGAGATCCAAGAACTCCGTAGTCGGAATATCGACAACGCCTTTCAGGTCGACGCCTTTGAAGTCGATGATGTCCTTTACGTCCCCGGTGATGCGGAGACCCGGATGTTCCGTATCGCCCGCGAGAATAACAAGATCATAGATCCCGAGACGGCCCTCTTTGTCCTTATACAAACGTTCCGCCGTGATCGGTCCCAGCGTGCTCAACGTCGTGTCGATCGCCGTCGTGTCGATGGTGAGATCGCGCACCAGAACGCCGTCGAGAGACCCCTGTAGCTTGCCTGAGAAACCAGAGATACCGACCTTCAGGAACGGCCAGACCTGGCTATCGGGCGGGTCATGCTGCTTGACCTTACCGTCCAAGGTCAGGTCGAGACCGCTCATCGTGGTCAGGTCGTCAATGCCACCGGTCAGCGTGTAGACATCGCCCGATTCAAATCTGGTGGTGAATTCAACGTCCGATAGCTTCAGGGTCTCGAGCGGCCCGGATATCCGGCCGGAGAAGTCGCTGGAACCGTCCAACTCGCCTTTGATGCCGTAGATCTTGAGGGATTGCTGCAGGGACGGCACCTCTGCGGTCACCTTGACATCGACCACGTCACCATCGGAATCGAATGTGTAGTCGCCGGAGAAGGCTCCCACGAGCCCTGGGTGGTCGACGGAGAAGTCGAATGTGCGTTTCTGTCCATCGACCAGCGGCTTCACA
>JARRPE010000343.1:0-1971 GCA_037383205.1 Methyloceanibacter sp. | reverse complement strand
TAGAGCAGCGGACTGAAAATCCGCGTGTCGGTGGTTCGAATCCGCCCCTGGGCACCATCATCCGAAACACACCTTATTTTCTGTTGCGTTGCCGTGGCTGTTTGTACCGCTGCGGATCGCGCCACCGGATTGCGGTGTTCGCGATTGGTCGCGCGACCGAAGGCTGCCGTTTTGGCTGCTAAGGCGGAGAGCATCCACGTGCTCTACCACGTCCGCTTCCGACCCAAAGCGGAGGTCGGCGCCGACCTGTCGAGCTATGCGTTGAGGGAGGCTGCTCGATGGTGCAGCTCAGGTTGAGAGGCATTCGGTTTCGTCCGGGCCGGACATGCGTGAATGGGGCGCAGGATTTTTGCCAGCGCCCCATTCGATCCTTGATCTCATCAAGGTCACACTGATTAGAAAGGCGCGATGAACTTCGTGACGTTCTTGCCGGCGTCGCAGACCTTGCCGTTGCAGATCTTGAAGGCCTTGTCGATTGCCTTGTTCTGTGCGTCGGCCGCCTTCTTCATCCCGTCCTGGACCGCGCGGCCCGTCTTGGACTTCGCCAGCGTTTTGTCGACGCCGACTTTGACGTTCTTGATGCCCTTTTCGAGGCCCTTGGTCACCTTGGAGCCGCCCTTGCCGACATTGGTCATGGCCTTGCCGACGGACCCGCCGACACCACGCTTCGCTTGGGCCTTCTTGCCGGCCTCAATGAGGTAGTCGAACGACTTGCCCATGCGCTTGGTTGCTTCCTGGGCCTTTTTGGATGTGCTCGCCGCCTGGGCGAAACCTGGATCGGCGACTTCGATGGCGCCGAAGCCGACGGCGCAGGTCACAAAGGCCGTAGCGAAAAGAACGGCCGTGCGCTTCGTGGTGCGGATGATGTTGGTCGTATTGGTCATCGTAATCTCTCTTTCAGCTTTGGTGCGCTGGCTTGATTGCCAGAAGCTGATAGAAAAATTAGCGGCGCCAACGGCTTGGCTGTATAGGGTCTACACCTCATATTGTCGCCGAAATCGCAAGGCACGCGTCTCAGCGTTCGCGAGCGTTGAACCAAACGAACCGGACGTTCAGGACCGGGCGTGTCCGGCACCTTGAGCGTGGTGAGATGGCGAGATCGATCTTCCCAGGATACGAGCATCGCTCGCTGCCTGTCGGCGCCGAAACGATAAGCGTCCACGTGGGGGGCTCGGGCAGACCGCTCCTCTTACTCCACGGCTATCCGCAGAACCACGCAACCTGGCTCAAGCTCTCGGAGCCACTCGCGCGCGATTTCACCTGCGTCATCGCAGACCTTCTGGGGTATGGAGCAAGCTCTATCCCTCCGGACTCGCCGGACCATGAGAGCTTTTCCAAACGGCGCATGGCGGCGTTGCTCACCTCTGCCATGAGATCGTTGGGCTACCAGGCATTCAGTGTCATGGGACACGATCGCGGGGCGCGTGTGGCTTACCGAATGGCCTTGGACCATCCCGGCAATATCGAGAGCGTCGTCGTCATCGAAGTGATTCCGACCGGCGACTTGTGGGAGGCATTCAACGCCGAAATGGCCATGAAGGCTTATCACTGGCCTTTCCTGGCTCAGCCGTCTCCTCTTCCCGAGACCCTGATCGCGGCTGATCCCATATTCTATCTGGATTGGACGTTGCGGAGCTGGACGAAAGAGAACTCGCTCGACGCATTCGATCCACGGTCCTTGGAAAGCTACCGCAAGCAGATGAGCGACCCCCGGCGCGTGCACGCGATGTGCGAAGACTATCGCGCCGGCGCGTTCGTCGACAGGCGCCTGGATCTTGCTGACATGTCGAGTGGCGCCAAAATCGCCGCACCACTCCTATTCGTTTGGTCGAAGCACGGGTTCCCGGCAGCAACAGGCGATCCTCTCGGCCTGTGGCGGGCTTGGGCTGCGACGCTCTCGGGCGCGGAGATCGATTCCGGTCATTTCATGCCAGAAGAAAATCCCGATGCTCTTCTGGGAGCGGCGCTGCC
>JARRPE010000342.1:0-1972 GCA_037383205.1 Methyloceanibacter sp. | reverse complement strand
ACCGCGTGCCCCATTTTTCGGTCTATTGCGGCGCAAAACACAGCTTGCGCACAAGACCGGCCTCTCTTTGCGCAGGCCTGTAAGAATCCTGATTGCCCAGAGAGACTTACAACGTTTTCGGTGTCCAGAATCACAGGTTGCGGTGTCGGGCGCCCATCGGGCGTCTCCGGTGTCGCTCTCCACCCCGATCTAGACCCGTGCGTTGCGGCCTCCTCTGCGCTATCAGAAGGCTGGAAGGATTGAAGATGAACTCGCCCGTGCCGGATAACCCCCTGTTCGAGGCAGTCGTGGTCGGCGCCGGCCCCGCCGGCATCGCCACGGCCCTGGCGCTCCATCATGTGGGCGCGAAGGTCGCCCTCGCCGGCCCGCCGCCGCGTGACACGGCGCCGGCCAGACCCGAGACCCGGACGGCGGCCCTTCTCACAAGTTCCGTCGATTTTTTAAAGCGCCTGGGGGTTTGGGAGCGGTTGGAGCCGGATGCGGCGCCCCTCACGGCCATTCGCATCGTCGATGCGTCCCGGAGTCTGCTCCGTTCCCCAGATATCGCATTTGAATCGCGAGAATTAGGTCTCGCCTGCTTCGGCTTCAACATCGCGAACGCCGCCCTCAACACGGTGCTCTACGACCGGGCTCGCGCGGTCCTGCCCCATCTCGCCCCCGAGACGGTTGAGGCGGTGGAACCCGGCGCCGATCGAGCCGTTCTGACACTCGGCAACGGCGAACGGCTTACCTGCCGTCTCGTGGCTGGGTCCGATGGACGCCGGTCGATCTGCCGGCAGGCGGCAAAAATCGAGACGCGGGACGTCCGCTACGAACAATCGGCCATCGCCTCGAGTTTCCGCCATAGCCTGCCGCATCAGGGGGTCGCGACGGAGCTCCACCGGGAGGGAGGCTCGGTTACCAGCGTCCCCACCCCCGATCAGCACACCTCTAGCCTCGTGTGGGTGACCAGCGCCCAGGAGGCCGAAACGCTCATGGCGCTCGACGAGGCTAGCTTCGCGGCGCGCCTCCAAGAGCGCTTTGACGAGACTCTTGGCGTCATTTCCGATGTCGGTCCGCGGGCCAGCTTTCCTATCGCAGGGCTCACGGCCAAGCAGCTCGCGGCCAATCGCACCGCCTTGGTGGGCGAAGCAGCCCACATCATGGCGCCGATCGGGGCTCAAGGGCTCAATCTCGGCCTGCGCGATGCGGCTGCCCTCGCAGACTGCGTGGCCGATGCCCTCCGCCACGGTCGTGATCCCGGCGGCGCTCCCGTCCTTGCCCAGTACGTCCGGGCCCGCCAGCTCGATGTAATGTCGCGCACGATCGGCGTCGATCTGCTGGGCCGCTCGCTGCTCACGAAGCTGCTGCCGGTTCAACTGGCCCGCAGCGCGGTTCTGACCGGGCTCAATGCCTTCGCGCCGCTGAAGCGGATAGTGATGCAGGCGGGACTTGCGCCGCCCGCCGATCTCCCGCGCCTGATGCGACCCCTCGACAGCGTGTCCGCTTGACGTCGGTTCGCAGAGTCTTCAAGACGTTGCGCTTCCCGATGCCGCTCCGGGACGTCTCGCGGCTCCTACCGACATGGCAAAAGACTGAAGGCTGACACTTGGCGAACTTACTCGACACCTCCTTCGCAACCGACCTGAAATACCGGCTCGAATATGCGGGCCTTCGTTTTTTGATCGGCCTCGTCCGTCTCGTCCCGCTCGACACCGCATGCGATATCTCCGCTTACTTCTGGCGGGTCCTGGGCAAGCGGAACCGGCGCCACAAGCGCGCCCTGTCCAATCTCGAGCGGGCGTTTCCCGAAAAGACGCCCGAAGAGCGTGAACGCATCGCCGTTGCCGCCTGGGACAATCTCGGCCGGGTCATGGTCGAGACGATGAACATCGACCGCATCATCAAAGACCCCAGCCGTCTGCACGTGACCAACGGCCACTGGATCGGCCGCTACAAAGACAAGATGGGGCCCGCCCTGATCGTGACCATG
>JARRPE010000341.1:0-3908 GCA_037383205.1 Methyloceanibacter sp. | reverse complement strand
TGGCTCGGCGGCATTACGGGCTTGCGCGGAACGGAGGTCGACGTCATGAGCGGGGTCGTGCCGGCCCTCGTCATCGTGCTGGTCGTGGCAAGCTCGCTGCACCTCCTGTTCAAAGTCAGACGCGAACTCGCCGAGGGTGCCGAGGTGTACGACGCCGTGTACCGATCCGTGCGAGAGATCGGGCCCGCCTGCGTGCTGGCCTCGCTAACCACTGCGATTGCTCTATTCTCGCTGACCCTTGTGCCGCTGAAGATCGTGGCGGGATTCGGCCTCACGGCCGCGATCGGAACCGCGATCGCCTACCTCGTAACCATCACCGTCGTACCGTCCCTGGCCTTCGTGCTTCTCAGCCGTGTTAAGAAGAAAAAGTCGCTGGGGAACAAGGCCGATTTAGCTTTCGGCGCGGCGAGCCGTTGTTGCCACGGCGTTGCGCATTTCGCCTTGTTGCGGCCGCGGCTCGTGCTCGGTTGCGGCCTCGCGCTCCTGATCGGTGGCGGGCTGCTCTATTCCCAGATTAGTCCCCGCTATCAGTATCGGGAATACTTGCCCGAACGAAGTCCGGCACACCTCGCCATGAATGCCATCGACGACCGTCTGGCAGGGACCGAGAACGTGTTCGTCCATATTCAGATGCCGCCGGACATGAGGATCGACACGCCCGAGGCCGCCGAGGTGGTGGAGAAGGTGGATGCGATCGTCGAGGGCTTGCCGCTGGTTCGCAGCGTCACCTCCCTGCATAGGATTCAGAGCTGGGCGGTCGAACGCGAGATGACGGACGAAAGATTCTTCAGCCTTCTCCAGGAAGCCGAGACGCCTCTCATGGAGAGGGTCTTGTCGACGAGCGACAACTCGACGCTTGTCACAGGCTATTTCCCGGGGACCGACGCCGCGGATCTTCTGCCGGTCGTGCAGAAGCTGGAGAGCCAGCTGGATGATTTACGCGCCGCTTATCCGAAGGTGACCTTCACCGCGACGAGCCTCTCGGTCCTATCCTCGAAAGCCAGCTACGAGATGATCGCCCAGTTGAACCGAAGCCTTCTTTTGGCGATTTGCCTCAACATTTTGCTTGTCGGCCTGGTCTTCCGCTCCATTCGCGCGGGGCTCTATTGCATCCTTCCTAATCTTCTCCCGATCGTGGTCGTGGGCGGATTGCTTTATGTTTCCGGGCTTGGGCTCCAGTTCACCAGCGTCGTTGCTTTCACGATCGGCTTCGGTATCGCGGTCGACAACACGATCCATATTCTCAATTACTACGGATTGACGCGCTCCCATGGCCGGGATGTGAAACCGGCGCTCGACGAGACCCTCACGACGATCGGGCCGGTCCTGACCGTCGGGACGGTCGTCTTGATCTCCGGTTTCGCCGCCACCATATTGAGCCAACTGCCGAATCTGCGTCTTTTCGGTTTGGTCGCGATGATGTTGCTTGCCACGGCCCTGTTGGCGAACTTACTGATACTCCCCGCGACGATTGCAATCCTTGAAGGTCGTCCGCTAAAGAAGAGCGGGTCGCGGCGTTGATGGCGGGATGGGGGCTTAGCCGTCATGCCTCGTGGGCACTGACTGGAGGTATGTTTATGCAAGCGATGGTGAGCCGTTTTTCGCGCGGAGTTTGGATGATGCCAGGTCGAGAATTCGCGCAGGTCACCGGACGTGGGTTCTGCGGGCTCGCACTGCTCGCTCCCTTGGTCATGCTCGCGCCGGCCCCAGCGTCGGCGGCGACCGCGCTGGCCGGGGAATGGAGCGGTGAGGGCACCGTCACGCAGACCGAAGGTGCGACGGAGAAGGTCCGCTGCCGCGTCAGCTATAAGCAGGAAAGCGCCAAGGTCTACGGCGTCACCGCCCAGTGCGCCTCTACGTCCCAGATGACGAAGCAGATCGGCGAACTCTTGGAAGTGCGCCCCGGAGTCTACACCGGCGAATACAACCTCACACAGTCTGACGTTAGCGGACGGGAAGTGCGCCCCGGAGTCTACACCGGCGAATTCAACCTCACACAGTATGACGTTAGCGGACGGGTCCGCGTCGTTGTTGACGGTGAGACGCAGACGGTGACGTTCAAGAGCCCAAGGGGCGAGGGCGAAGTCATCCTCAACCGCCGCTAGGCTCAGCCGCTCACGACGCGCCGGCGGTCGAAACGCCTTTCGCCTTGAGCTTCGCCTGCCATATCTGGTTGTCGCCCAAGATGAAGAGCACGTCGTTGTTCGGGCCGCCGAACGTGAAATTGGCGACGCCCGGCGCGAAGATCTCGCCCAGGAGATCGCCCTCCGGCGAGAACACCTGCACCCCCGTCGCGGACGACGTGTAGACCCGTCCTTTCGTATCGAGCTTTATGCCGTCCGGGCATCCCGGCGCGACCGTGGCGAAAAGTCTGTTGCAGCGCAGGTGACGGCCCTTGTGCACGTCGAATGCCCGGATGTGGTGCGGCAGTCCCACGAAATAGGTGCCGGGAGCCTGATTGGCGCCCGTATCGGTGATGTAGAGCACGCTCTCGTCCGGCGAGAAGGCGAGGCCGTTCGGCTTGTTGAACGAGTCCGCCACCACGTCCATTGCCTCCGTCGCGGGATCGTGGCGATAGACATAGGCGCCGATCTTGGCCGCCGGCTTGAAGCCCTGGAGTTCGCCGTAGTTGGGATCGGTGAACCATACCGTTCCATCCGACTTCTCGACGACGTCGTTCGGTGAGTTCAGCGGAAGCCCGCGCCAAGTGTCGACCACCGTTTCCAGCGCGCGGGTCGTGAGGTTCATTCGGCTGATGCGCGCCCGCACATCGAGCGTGCCTTGCTCGCAGATCAAAAGCCGTCCCTTGCGGTCGAGGCACATGCCGTTCGCCATGTTCGACGGCTGCCGCACGACCTCGAGCGGCCCGGCCTCGAACGGGAATCTGTCGCCTTTCAAGGCAAGACGCATGATGGCGATATTCTTGGGGCCGGGCTCGGGGACGGTGGTGAAATAGAGCGCGTGCTCGGCGGCCACGTAGACCGGCCCCTCGTGGGCGTTGGTCTCGATCAGAACGGGCCGCTCAAGACTCTTGCCGACGACCTTGCGGAATCCCTCCCGAAAGCTGGCGAAACACGGGCCATCTTCTTCTGCTCTATCGTCCGTCATGTCGGACCTCCGTTCGAGCGGGGCGAAAACGCCGGCAGGCGTGGCCCGAACACGCGTCTACAGCAAAGGCTCCACGACCTTGCCGACGGCGGCGCCAAGCGTGCGCTGCGCCTCCGGGTCGAGGTGCACGCCGTCCACGGCACTGACTTTCACGACGTTGCCCGCGTCGAGGAAGGCGACGCCGAAGCGCTTGGCGACGGTCTCATAGGCGGCGGCGAGGCCGCGCGAGGTGCCTTGCCCGCCGGAATACATGAGCGACATCTCGGCATTCAGCGCTCCGAGCGGCGGCGGCGCGATCAACACCATCTTCGGCGCGGTGCCGTTCGGGGCGGCCTGGCTTGCGTTCACCGCCCGGACCATCGCCATAAGATTGACGCCGATGCGGCCCGCGGTGAGCCCATAGCAGGGCGCACTGTCGTTCGTCCCCAGCATGACCGCGACCATGTCGAGCGGTGCGTGGCTCTCAAGTAGCGGCGGCAGCATGGTCATCCCGTTGCGGTAAGGACGCACAGGATCGTCCGTCGCGACCGTCCGCGCGTTCAGCCCTTCTTCGATGACCCGGACCCGGCCCTCCAGGGCTGCTTCTAACGCGCGCGGCCAGCGGGCCTCAGGCGGATAGCGCGTGCTGTCCGATGGGTTGTAGCCCCATGTGATCGAGTCGCCGAAGCACAGGATGGTTTTCGTCACGCAAGTCTCTCCTCGGTCGCCAAAAGCCGCAAAGTCGTTTCCGTCAGGCTCAACATCGTCAGTGTCAACGTCATTGCCGGGCCGGTGTGACGCGCCAAACAGTATTGCCCACA
>JARRPE010000340.1:0-2009 GCA_037383205.1 Methyloceanibacter sp. | reverse complement strand
ATCCGGCGGGGGCGACGGTTGAGTTTCTCCTGGATGGCATGCCGGAGGTCACGCGTGTTTGCCCGCGAGGGTCGCTAAAGGCGAGTCGCCCGAGGGAGTTTCACCCCCGGGCGCTCCCAGAACCGTGCATGACCCTCTCGAGTCACACGGCTCCCGATGTTCGGCCGTTGCCATGGCACAATGGCCAATGGGCGAAGAGGCGTGGCCTTGCGCGCCGAGCGCGCTGGAGCCAGTCCTTTGCGCCCTTAGGTCGACGGTTCAACCGCTTGTACTTGCGGCGGGCCCATCGAACCAGATAGGCATCGATCCTGTAGAGGAGCGAACGCAGCTGCGTCCGATAGAAGCGACTGAGTAGGCGATCCAGCCGCGAAGGGTCGAATTGTACATCGCAGCCAGATCTTCCAGGGACTTGTCACTGCGCTGATGCAGCGCCCAGCTGCGGATCTGGCGCCCGATGCGTATGCGCGCTGTCGGGCTCACCGCAGGCTGAAAGCCATGGGTGACGACGCTCTTGCCCCGCACCCGCCACACCGTCTTGCGGGCTCGAAACTCAAAGCCCAGAAAGTCGAAGCGGATTTGGCGATAGTCGCGTCTCCTATTGGCGTCCTTGCAGTAGACGATCTTCGTCTTCTCGGGGTGTAGCGTCAGCTTGCAGTCTGCCAACCGAGCTGTCAGCGCTTGCCACAAGGCGCGCGCCTCCGCCTCGGTGCGACAGTGACAAATGACATCGTCGGCATACCGTTCGAAAACGATGTGCGGGAACTCCCGCGCCATCCACCTGTCGAAGGCATAATGCAGGAACAGGTTCGCCAACAGCGGCGAGATCACCCCGCCCTGTGGCGTCCCCGCCGTGCGGTCGACGATGCGACCATCCTCCATCTGCATGGGCGCTCTCAGCCAGCGCTCGACGTAGAGCAGGACCCACGGGCAGCCGGTGTGATGCCGAACCGCCTTGAGCATCAGCTCCCAGTCGATACTGTCAAAGAAGCCCTTGATGTCGAGGTCGAGAACCCAATCGGAGCGGAAGCACCGCTCGCGGGCCTTGGCCACGGCATCGATCGCAGACTTACCCGGCCGGTAACCGTAGGAGTCGACGTGAAACACCGGCTCCAAGATCGGCTCCAGAAAGCGACGAACGACTTCCTGGGCAACACGATCGCCAACCGTGGGAATACCCAACGGCCGCGTTCCACCGTTTGCCTTCGGAATATCGACCCGCCGCACCGGCGGAGGAAAGTAGCTCCCTGAGGACATGCGGTTCCAGAGCTTGTAGAGGTTGCCCGAAAGGTTGGCCTCGAACTCCGCAATCGACTGTCCGTCCACTCCAGCCGCTCCCTGGTTGGCCTTCACACGCTTGAAGGCTTCCCAGACCTCGCGCTTTGCGATCGAGAACGGCTTTGCCTGATCCACGCGCTCATCCCATCGTGCTGGAAGCACGCCTCCGGCATGACGGTTGACGCGTGAACTCGGCTGAACAATGCGATCCCTTTGGTCCAGTTCCATTACAGAACCTTCCACCCTAATACGGATCGCTCCGCCCCTGTGCTCCGCATTGGTACTCTGGTCCTTGTGGATTGAGCCACTTGGACGTCTCCCTTGGCATCGGAACGACAGGTTCTCACGTTCCATACGAAAGCCTGATGCGGGCTCGCGCCGTCTTCACGCCGGACGCCGCTCGAAACGGAAATCAGGTCATCCTTCGAGCTTGTCCCGGGAGAATGGGAAGCCCCCGGTTTCGACGTCGACTAATCGGCTTTCGACGCTTCAGCAACGGTTCGCTTGCGCTCGCCTTCCCGCATCGTGCCTGCCGAGATCTGGTCTCGACTTTTCTGCAACGCTCACCACCATCGCTCTTTACGACAGCAGCTTGCAGTGGCTTGAAGCCTGCGCCTGACCGCCGTCTTCGAGGGGCCCACCCTCATCTCTAGTACAGCATCGCACCTCCTTTCGTCGGTACGTTCGTGACACACTCCCATAACCCGACATTACCGGATCCGGCGTGGTCCGGC
>JARRPE010000339.1:0-3305 GCA_037383205.1 Methyloceanibacter sp. | reverse complement strand
GGCCTCTTTGGGCGGTTTCGAGTGTTTGGCGCAGCCTCAAACTCGTCCACAATTCAAGCCTAATCACGCTCTCGATTGGAAGGAGCGAAGCGTTGCTATATTGGAGCGGGCGCGCGAAGCGCGCGGCCTTAAGCATGTTGCTTGCCGGAGCGGCACTTTCTGGCTTCGCGGCCTCCGTGGAGGCCCATCCCCATGTCTGGGCCACGGTACGCTCCGAGGTCGTCTTCGGACCGCAAAACGAGATCACGGGGATCAAACACGCCTGGACGTTCGACGAGTTCTACAGCGCCATGGCAGTGCAGGGGCTCGACACTAACAGCGATGGCACCTACGCGAGGGACGAACTCGAGCCGCTTGCCAAGGTCAACGTCGACTCCTTGAAAGACTTCGACTATTTCACGTTTGTCCGGCGGGAGGGCGAGGATGCGTTTCTGCCGCTCAAGAGCCCGCAGGACTATTGGGTCGAGTATGACGGCACCGCGCTGACGCTCCACTTCACACTGCCGCTGGAAGCGCCGCTGGCACCGGGGTCCAATGGAGTCACGCTCGACGTCTACGATCCCTCATTCTTCGTGGCATTCGGTTTTGCCGAGAAGGACCCGGTCAAGATTGCTGGAACCGCACCCGGCTGCGCCGCCAAAGTCGCCGCGCCGGATCCCGAGGAAGCCGAAGACGCCAAGGCCCTGACGGAGTCGTTCTTCAGCCAGCTCGGACCGGACTCGAATTATGGCTCTCAGTTTGCCCAGACCGCCACGGTGACATGCGGCGCACAATAGCTCAGGCGGTTGTTGGGTGTTTGGGCGTGCTCGTGGCGGCCGCCATGGCCCTCATGCAGGCGCAGGCGCAGGAAGCACCGCCGTCGGCCTTCGGTGCGCCGGCTCAGCGTCAAGCACCCCCGCCCGCCTTCGCGCCCCCAAAGAGTGTGCCCGCGCCTCAAGCCGCGCCGGTCGATGCCGCGCCGCTCAGAGCCCAAGGGACGTTCGGCAAACTGCAGACCTGGCTCATTCAGACCCAGCAAAGGCTGCTGCGGCCGCTTGCGGCGACCATCAAAAAGCTCAAGGAAGGCAACGCCTGGCGCGCCGGGCTTTGGCTCGCGGGGCTGAGTTTCATTTACGGGATTGTCCATGCGGCAGGCCCCGGTCACGGCAAGGCGATCATCTCCTCCTACGTTCTTGCGAACCGGGAGACCGTGCGCCGCGGCATTCTCATCTCATTTCTGGCGGCGGGCGTTCAGGGCCTGATGGCCGTGGCGCTGGTTCTGGTGCTGATCGTCGCGCTCAAGGGGACCGACGCTCTGGAGGCTGTGGCGCCGCTGGACCGGATCGGAAGCGGCCGAAGGACACCACCACCATGCCCACAGTCATCAGCATGGTGATCACGCGCATGCCCATGAACACGCGCATCATCACCACGACCACCATGACCACCACGATCATGACCATGGGTCGTGCGAGGCGTGCGGCCATATCGTCGACGTTCGCGACGTCGCTCAGCCGATGACCTGGCGGAAGATGTGGGCCGTCGTTCTATCGGTCGGCATCCGGCCGTGTTCCGGCGCGGTCCTTGTCCTCGTCTTCGCGCTGGCGCAAGGGCTGCTCTGGGCTGGCGTCGCATCGACGTTCGCCATGGCGCTCGGCACGGCCATCACGGTTTCGGTTCTTGCTGCCTTGGCGGTCGGCTCGCGCAACGTGGCGCTTTCGCTTGGCGGCGGGAATGCGCGGTGGGCGGAGGCTGTGTGGACGGTTTGTGCAATCGGCGGCGCGTTGTTTGTGATGACGATCGGGCTTCTGCTATTCCTCGCTTCTCTCGGGCCGGCGCGGCCGTTCTAGCGGCTGGTCGCGGCCACAGTTCCCATAGCGGCGCCACTCAGGGCTGATACGGACATAGATCTGATGGGTTTCCCGCCAACACCAGCGCTGACCGTCGATTGCGTGGTTTTCGATCCGCGCGGGCGCGTTCTGCTCATTCGCCGTGGGAATGAGCCGTTCAAGGGCTGTTATGCGCTGCCTGGTGGCTTCGTGGATGTCGGCGAGACTGTCGAAGAGGCGTGCCGCCGAGAGCTGCGCGAAGAGACGGGCCTTTCCGTCGGCGACCTCCTTCTCGTCGGCGTTTATTCCGACCCGGACCGCGACCCTCGCGGGCATACCGTGAGCACGGTGTTTCTCGCGCAACTCGCAAATCCGGCAGAACCGGCGGCAGGTGACGATGCAGCCTCCGCTGAGTGGGTCGACCAATGGCGTGCCGAACATCTTGCCTTCGATCATGCGCAGATTCTCGGCGACGCCGAGAAATTTCGCTCAGCCATCCCGCAAGACTAGGCGTGAGGGGTACGATATTCTATCTACGGGCATGCCTTGAGAGGCCAGCACTGGGAGTGCGCCGATGAATCAGAGCCCGCCAGCGGACGCCTTTTCCGAACAGCCCTTCGATTGCCGGTCGCAACCCGTCGGCAAGATCGGGGTGCTTTTGGTCAATTTGGGCACGCCCGACGATACCGATTACTGGTCCATGCGGCGCTATCTCAAGGAGTTCCTCTCCGATCGCCGAGTGATCGAGGTCAATCCCCTGATCTGGTGGCCGATTCTGAACGGCATCGTGTTGACCACGCGTCCGACCAAGAGTGGTGAAGCCTATCGCTCGATCTGGAACGATGAGCTCGGGGAGTCACCCTTGCGAACCATTACGCGGTCTCAGGCCGAGAAGATCGCCGACGGGCTCGGTCATCGTGAAGAGGTGGTTGTGGATTGGGCCATGCGCTACGGCAGTCCGACCATCGCCGACCGTGTGCAGGCGCTGGTCGAGCAGGGATGCGACAGGCTGCTGGTGTTTCCGCTCTACCCGCAATACGCCGCCGCGACCACGGCAACCGTCAACGATACGGTTTTCGACAAGCTCAAATCGATGCGCTGGCAGCCGGCCTTGCGCACGGTTCCAGCTTATCCGTCAGACCCCGTCTATATCGAGGCGCTTGCCGACTCGATCCGGGACCATCTTGCGACGCTCGATTTCGAGCCCGAGGTGATCCTCGCCTCCTATCACGGTCTTCCCCAAGACTACGTGACGAAGGGTGATCCCTATCAGTGCCAATGCTTGGACACGAGCGATGCGCTGCAGGTGGCGCTGGGACCGCTCGGCGACAAGCTGATGACCACGTTCCAATCCCGCTTCGGCCGGGCGGAGTGGCTCCAACCCTACACCGACAAGACGGTCGAGGCCCTCGCGCGCGACGGCGTGAAACGGATCGCCATTCTCACGCCAGGCTTTGCCGCCGATTGCGTCGAGACGCTGGAAGAGATCAACGGCGA
>JARRPE010000338.1:0-2026 GCA_037383205.1 Methyloceanibacter sp. | reverse complement strand
TCGATGTCGAGCTTGTTGCCCCAATAGATGTGGTTGTCGATCATGGCCGCGAGCAGATTGTTCGCCGCGCCGATGGCGTGGAAGTCTCCGGTGAAATGGAGGTTGATGTCTTCCATCGGTACGACCTGCGCATAACCGCCGCCGGCCGCGCCGCCCTTCATGCCGAAACAAGGCCCGAGGCTGGGTTCGCGCAGACACATGATCGTCTTCTTGCCGATCAGGTTGAGCGCATCGCCAAGTCCGACCGTCGTCGTCGTCTTGCCCTCGCCCGCAGGCGTCGGCGTGATCGCGGTAACGAGGATCAGCTTGCCGTCCGGCTTGTCCTTGAGACTGTCGATGTAGTCGAGTGAGACCTTGGCCTTGTAGTGTCCGTACGGAATGAGGTCGTCCGCCTCGATCCCGAGCTTGTCTTTTGCCACGTCCAGGATGGGCCTCATTGTGGCCGCTTGACTGATCTCGATATCGGATTTCGGCTTCTTGTGTTGCTCGCTCGATCCCTCGGACATAATCGTCTACTCCCAGCCTCTTTTGTCTTTTGGAACACGCGAATTTTTCGCGAAACAGACCGGCACCGTATTCATTCGCTTGCCTTCTGGCAATCGTCTGTGCAGTTTCAGCGCCAACAACAGCCATAGGGAGCGGAGCGGACCAGATGTCCCCACAAGAGTTGCTGAAGGCCATGTTTAAGGCTGGCGTGGATGCCGCGCTGCCCTCGCTCTGTGTACCGCCCCACCTGCCCGAACGTCCCAAAGGCCGCACCGTCATCATTGGCGCGGGCAAGGCATCCGGCGCCATGGCCAAGGCACTTGAAGATACTTGGGATGGCCCGCTCGAAGGCATTGTCGTCACGCGTTACGGCTACCGGCTTCCCACGGAACGGCTTGAGGTCGTCGAGGCCGCACATCCCGTGCCCGATGCCGCCGGGCGCGAAGCAGCGCAACGCATTTTCAAGGCGGTGCAGGGACTGACCGAGGACGACCTCGTGCTCGCGCTCATCTCCGGCGGCGGATCGGCGCTGCTGGCCGCGCCCGCCGACGGTATCTCGCTTGAGGACAAGCAGGCCGTGAACAAGGCGCTGCTGGCGAGCGGCGCGACGATTTCGGAAATGAACACGGTGCGGAAGCATCTGTCGGCTATCAAGGGCGGGCGCCTCGCGCGCGCCGCCTACCCCGCGAAGGTCGTGGCGCTTATGATCTCTGACGTGCCGGGGGACGATGCCTCCATCATCGCGTCGGGCCCGACCGTGCCGGACCCGTCCACGAACGCGGACGCGATCGCCATCGTGGAAAAATACGGGATCGATCTGCCCGCCAATGTGCGCAAGGTGCTCGAGACCATCGACGAGACACCGAAGCCCGGCGATAAATGTTTCGACCGGGTCGAGAACATCATGATCGCCACGCCCCAAGCCTCGCTCGAGGCCGCGGCCGCGGTAGCGCGCGAAGCCGGCGTGACGCCGGTCATCCTCGGCGACAGCATCGAAGGCGAGTCCCGCGACGTAGGACTTGTCCATGCGGGCATCGCCCGCCAATGCGCGATGCGCGGCCAGCCCTCGGAGCCGCCATGCGTACTCATCTCTGGCGGCGAGACCACCGTCACCATCAAGTCACCCGGCGGCAAAGGCGGTCCGAATACGGACTTTCTGCTCTCCATGGCGATCGCGCTTGACGGTGCGCCGAATATCTATGCGCTCGCCGGCGATACGGACGGCGTGGACGGGTCCGAGGACAATGCCGGCGCGCTGATCTATCCCGACACCCTGCAACGCGCGGAAGCCGCCGGCATCAGCGCCAAGGCCCATCAAGCCAAAAACGATCCGTATACGTTCTTCAAAGGCATCGGCGACCTGCTCGAGACCGGCCCGACCATGACCAACGTCAACGATCTGCGGCTCGTGCTGATCACGCAGCGGGACTGACGCGGGCAGGCCTTGCACCGAACTTAGGACGCGCAGCGGATCCGACCGTCGCGACGTGTATCCGATGCGCGTCCTAAGTTCGGCGCAAGGCCTGCCCGCGTCAGTCCC